>CAMXNV010000041.1 GCA_947245315.1 uncultured Oscillibacter sp.
GTCTCTAAAATATAGATGATGCCCACCAGGATCAAAATCAGGGGCATATCCATGGCAAAGGCCAGGGCCGCCACCGCGCCGCCCATGAAGAGGCTGCCGGTGTCCCCCATGAAGACCTTGGCGGGGTGGTGGTTGTAGCAGAAGAAGGCCGCCAGCCCCCCCGCCAGGGCGGCGGGAAACAGGGCCAGGGGCATCTGCTTCCAGAGGGCCGCGGCGGCGGTGAAAAACACCATCACCACAAAGGTAACGCTGGAGGACTGGCCGTCGATCCCGTCCGTCAGGTTCACCGCGTTCACACAGCCCACGATGACAAAGGCGGCGAAGACCAGGTAGAAAATCCAGTTGACCTCCACCGTGACGTTGAGGAAGGGCACGTACAGCGCGTTGGTCAGCAGCCCCTCGTAGCGCATCAGGCTCAGAAACAGCACGGCGGCCGCCAGCTGGAGGATAAACTTCTGCCGGGCCGTCAGCCCCTCGTTCTGGTGCTGGCGGACCTTCCGGTAGTCGTCCACAAAGCCGATCAGGCCGAAGATCAGGGCGAAGAGATACACGTAAAGGTGGGCAAACTGCCCCTGAAGCATAGCCCCCCAGCCCATGAGGAAGGCCACCACGCCGGAGCCCACGATGAACATAATGCCCCCCATGGTGGGCGTCCCGGCCTTCCCGGCGTGCCAGGAGGGCCCTTCCTTCCGGATCTCCTGCCCGGCGTGGAGCTTGCGGAGCTCCGCGATGACGAATTTTCCCAGCACCAGGGTCAGCAGGAAGCTGACTCCCGCGGCCATCAGCAGCGTAACGATCATAGCTCTCCCTCTCTCCCTCCCGGCGTTCCCGGGCGGGTTCTCACTTGCGCAAATACTCCGCCACGATCTCCCGCTCGTCCATGTGGCGCTTTTCGTGTCCAACCTCTTGATAGGTCTCATGCCCCTTGCCGCAGAGGACGATCACGTCCCCCGGCTCCGCGTGGTCCAGGGCCCAGCGGATGGCCTCCACCCGGTCCTCGATCACCTCATAGGGCGTCCCGCTCCCCTCTACCCCCGGCAGAATACCGGCAATGATGTCCATGGGGCGCTCCGTCCGGGGGTTGTCGGTGGTGACGATCACAAAGTCCGCCGCCGCCGCGGCCACCCGGCCCATGATGGGCCGCTTGGCCCTGTCCCGGTCCCCGCCGCAGCCAAAGAGAGCAACCGTCCGCCCCTTGGCAAAGCCCTTCACCGTGCTCAGCACGTTCTCCAGGCTGTCGGGGCTGTGGGCGTAGTCAATCAAAACGGTGTAGTCCTTTCCCGGGGTGGGGACCACCTCCACCCGGCCCTTCACATGGGGCACCTCCGCCAGCACGGCGGCGCTCTCCCCTAGGGGAATCCCCAGAGCCAGGGCCGCCCCCAGCACATCCAGGGCGTTGTCAATCATAAAGTGCCCGGGGATGTTCACCCGCACCGGCGCCCGCTCCCCCTTGCAGACCGCCGTGAAGGCCACATGGTCCGCCGCCAGGACAGGGTCCTCCGCCCGGAGGTCCGCCTCGCCGGAGCTGGAGAAGGTGAGCACCCGGCAGGTCTTGTTTTTCAGCAGCCTGGGCGTCCAGGGATCGGCGGCGTTCACCACGCCCACGCCGCAGTTCTGAAACAGCAGCGCCTTGGCGTCGCAGTAGGCCTCCATGGTCTTATGGAAATCCAGATGATCCTGGGTCAGATTCGTAAACACGCCCACGGCGTAGGGCACGCCGTAAACCCGGTCCAGGGCCAGGGCGTGGGAGGAGACCTCCATCACCACGTGGGTGCAGCCCGCCTCCCGCATCCGGGCGAAGAGCTTCTGGAGCTCAAAGGACTCAGGGGTGGTCCGCTCCGTGGGCAGAACCTCCTGGCCAATCATATTCTGGTTCGTGCCGATCAATCCCACCTTTTCGCCCCGGGCCTCTAAAATCGCCTTCAGCAGATAGGTGGTGGTGGTCTTCCCGTTGGTGCCGGTGATCCCCACCATGGTCATGGCCTCCGCCGGATGGCCGAAGAAGTTGGCCCCCGCCGCCGCCAGAGCCCGGCGGGAGTCCTCCGTCCGCACATAGGGGATCCCCTCCCCCTCCGGCGGGTTCTGACAGAGCACCGCCGCCGCCCCGGCTTCCAGGGCCTGGGGAATGAAGCGGTGCCCATCCGCGGCGAAGCCGGTCATGGCCACAAACAGGTCCCCGGGCCGCACCTGCCGGGAGTCGTAGCTGACGCCGGTGATCTCCAGGCCCATATCCACCGAAGCCTCCAGGACCGGGACGCCCTCCAGCAATGTCTCAAGTCTCATTTCGTAAAACCTCCATCCCGTTAACAACGTTCTGGATTATTGTAGACCGAATAAAACGCAATGTATACGGCATATCCTGCGGAAAACCAGGCAAAACCTGCTCTCCGGCCCCTGCATAGCCAAACCCACGCCTACCCAAGCCTTCTCAAAACCCTAAACCCCTCCGCGCCCACCAAACTCCGTCGCCGTCGCTCCAGCCCGGTCCAACACCAGACCCCCAGAGCGCGCTAAAGTTCTTTTGCTGACTTTTCTTTCAAGAAAAGTCAGTCGCGGACGGAGCCGTCGCCGAAGCGGACGGTGACGACGCTGCCGGGGGCGAGCTGGGAGCCCTCCTCCCGGTCCTGGGAGATGGCCCGGACGTTGCCGGAGCCGGTGCTGGTGGTGCCGGCCACCCGCATGATGAGGCCGGCGTTGGTCAGGGCCTGGTTGGCCTCGGCGGCGGTCAAGCCCACCACGCCGGGCACGGTCCGCAGGTCCTCGTTCTTCTCCTCTCCCAGATAGAGGATGATGGAGGCGTTGTTGGGCACAATGGCGCCGCCCTCCGGGGTCTGGGCCGTGACCTCGGCCCCGCTGCCCACGGTGCGGAAGGTAAAGCCCGCGTTCTCCAGCCTCGCCCTGGCCGTCTCCAGATCCTGCCCCACCACATGGGGCACCGCGGCGTCGGCCCCCGCCAGCTGTTCGGCGGTGTAGTCCGGCTCCACGCCCAGGACGGGCAGAATCTCACTCATGATCTGGCTGGCCGTGGGGGCCACCATGTTGCCGCCGGAGGGGAAGGTCCCCGTGTTCCGGCTGGGGGTGTCCATGGTGATGAGCATAATGTACTCCGGGTCGTCCGCCGGGGCAAAGCACATGAAGGACACCACAATGTCTCCCTTGGGGTTGGCGGCCGTCTTGGTTCCCGTCTTGTCGGCGGTTCCCGTCTTTCCCCCGATGCGGTAGCCCGCCACCTGGCCGTTCCGCCCGGTGCCCGAGGCCACCACGTACTCCAGGCACTCCCGGACCTTGGCGGAGGTCTCCGCGCTGATGACCTGGCGGATGGGGGCGGCGTCGTGCTGGCGGAGGATGTTCCCCTCCCCGTCCAGCACCTGCTCCACCACATAGGGCTCGTAGAGATAGCCCCCGTTGACGCAGGCCGCCTGGGCCCGGATCAGCTCCAGGGGGGTGACAGTAAACGTTTGCCCGAAGGAGTAGGAGGCCAGGGACACCAGATTGGAATTAAACTCCTTCTCCCCCGCAAAGTCGCCGTGGACCTCGCCGATCATGTCCACGTTGGTCTTTTCCATCAGGCCGAAGGCCTTGAGGTATTCGTAATACTTGCTGGTTCCCACGGCCTGCCCAATCTTGATGAAGGCCGGGTTGCAGGAGTTCCCCACCGCCTCCTTCAGGCTCTGGTGGCCGTGGCCGGGAGCGGCCCGGGAGCAGTTGAAGGGCTTATCCCAGCCCTTGACCATGAGGGAGCCGGAGCAGTCGAAGGTGGAGTTCATATTGACGGCCCCCTCCTCCAGCGCCGCCGCCAGGGTGATGGGCTTGAAGGTGGAGCCGGGCTCATAGCGGGAGTCGATGCACTTGTTCCGCCACTGGCTCTGCACGGCGTCCTGCCCGGCCTTCGTGACCGCCTCCTGGTACGCCTCCTCGCTCTCGAAGGTCGCCCGCTTCTCCTCCAGCTCCGTCAGCTGCTTCTCCAGCTTGCTTTTCAGCTTCTCGTCGTAGAGCACGCCGGACTGGTTGGAGTCGTAGTTGGGATAGGAGGCCATGCCCAGGATCGCCCCGGTGTTCACGTCCATCACAATTCCGGTTCCCCCGTTGGCGGCGTCAAACTTGCTCAGCATGCTCTCGATGCCCTTTTCCAGGGCGATCTGCACGTTGATGTCCAGGGTCAGCAGCAGGTCGCTGCCGTTCTCCGCGTCAAACATCTGCTCGTAGTTAAAGAGCAGGGGCTGGCTCCGGTTGTTCTGCGCGGAGATGGTCATGCCGGGGGCGCCCGACAGGTCCCCCTCATACTTGGACTCCAGACCCACGCCGCCCTTGTTCTCCCCGTTGACAAAGCCCAGCACGTTGGCCGCCATGGCATTGTAGGGATAGTAGCGCTTGGAGTCCGGCTCCAGGAAGACGCCGCTGATTTTCCGCCGCTCCTTCTCCGGGACCTCGTTCCCCTCCGGGTCGATCTCGCCGTTGATAAACCGCCGGACCTCGTCCGCCATCTCCTTTTCCGTCTTTTTCCGAAGGACAATGTACTGGTAGCTGGTCTTCTCCATCTCCTTCTCGATCTTCTCCTGGTCCATCTCCAGAATCCGGGCCAGGCCCCGGGCGATATAGCTCTGGTCCAGGATGGGCTTGCGGTCGTACTCCTGCCCCTTCTCCAGGGCCTTGAGGGCGGCCTCGTCCTGGGCCTTGACCTGGGAGGTCACAAAGCGGTCGATTTGCAGCGCGCTGATAAACACGGTCTCCGCCGTGGTGGAGCTGGCCAGGACGTTGTGGTTCCGGTCGAAGATCGTCCCCCGGGAGGCGGTGACGGAGACCTCCCGGGTCTGCTGGTGGACCGCCCGGGCCTGCATCTCCTCGTGCTGGTTGATCTGGAGGTCGTAGAGCTTCCAAAACAGCAGCAAAAAAGTGCCGATACCCAAGATCAGCATCATCAGCAGCGTCCGGCCCCGGATGACCTGGTTGGCCCTCCGGGCGGCCTCGCTCTTCCTATGAACCGCAGGGATTTTCGGGGAACGGTTCGCCATGCTCTTTCCTCCCACGGAACTCGGGATCCGGCCCGCCCCGGGGGTCCCGGGGGCGCCTTCTCCCTTGAAATCATTCGTTCAGTATAGTGCGGCGGTCAGTCAAAATATTCCACCACCGCGTAGAAGCCTCCGTGGAGGGACGCCAGCATCCGCTGGAGCAGGTTGGGCTCCTTCTGCCGGTAGGCCACGGCGGAGTCCCCCTCGGACAGGTCCAGCCGGTCCATCTGGGTGCCGCTGGGCTTGGCCATGCCGGCGGCCTCGGCGGCCTCCTTCACCGAGGCCATGTCGAACATCTGCTGGTACTGGGCGGTCAGGTGGACCTGCTCCGCCTCCAGCTCCGCCAGCTGGCTTTGCAGCTTCACGGTCTCCGCGGACAGCAGGGTCAGCTCCACGTAGTTCATCAGCACCACCAGGGCCAGCCCCATGATGGCCGCCACGCTCAGCACCGCCAGCTTGGAGACGTACTGCCGCTCCCGGACCAGGGGACGGGGACGGGCCTGTACCTTGGCCTTCTCCTGGCCCCGGACCGCCTCGCCCGCGTGGCGCAGCGCCCGCTCCCGGACGGCGTAGTCCAGGTCATAGGCCAGGCTCCCATTCACCGCCTGCCCTCCCCGGAGCCTCATATCCCGCGCAGCCGCCGCCATAGAGCCGCCTCCTTCCAAGTTTTTCCTTTTCCCGAGGGAGGAAAAAGCCCTCAGCGGCGGCGCCGCTCAGAGCCTCTGCACACCCTCTTTTAAATCGCAATCAAAAGAAAGTCATCCAGAAACCAAAGAAACGGGTCTTCCTCTTCCCTCTCAGGGGGCCAGCTTCTCCGCCACCCGGAGACGGGCGCTCCGGGCCCGGGGGTTCGCCTCCACCTCCGCGGCGGAGGGGGTCACCGGCTTCTCCAGCCGCACCCGGGGCTTCTTCCCGCAGACGCACACCGGAAACTCCGGCGGGCAGGTACAGCCCCTAGCCAGCTCCCGGAGGGTCCGCTTGACGATCCGGTCCTCCAGGGAGTGAAAGGTAATCACCGCCAGCCGCCCCCCGGGGCGGAGCTTGTCCACCGCCGCCTCCAGCATGGGGGGCAGGGCCTCCAGCTCGCCGTTGACGGCGATGCGGATGGCCTGGAAGCTGCGCTTGGCGGGGTGCTGCTTCTCCCGCAGCGCCGCCGGAGGCATGGCGGACTTGATGACGTCCACCAGCTCCAGGGTGGTCTCAATGGGCCGCGTCTCCCGGGTCTTCACAATGGCCCGGGCGATGGCGGGGGCGTAGCGCTCCTCGCCGTACTCGTATAAAATGCGCCGGAGCTCCTCCAAGCTCCAGGCGTTCACCACCTCCCGGGCCGTCAGGGGCCCGGAGCGGTCCATCCTCATATCCAAGGGGGCGTCCTTCTGATAGGAGAAGCCCCGGGCCGGGTCATCCAGCTGGGGGGAGGACACCCCCAGGTCAAAGAGCATGCCGTCCACGTCCTCCCGGTCCCCCAGCACCTCCCCCAGCTGGGAGAAGTTGCTGTGGACCAGGGTCACCCGGTCCATCCAGGGGGCCAGCCGCTCCCTTGCCGCCTCGATGGCGGCGTCGTCCCGGTCGATGCAGATCAGCCGCCCGGTGGTCAGCTTCCGGGCGATCTCCCGGGAGTGTCCGGCCCGGCCCAGGGTGCCGTCCACGTAGACGCCCCCGGAGCGGACTTGCAGCGCCTGGATGCAGGCGTCCAGCAGGACGGGATTGTGTTCGTTGTATTCCATGAGGTCTCACCCCCGGTTCCGGCGGGCCCGGGCCAGGGCGTCCATGGCCGCGGCCATGTCCATCTCGCCCAGCATCTTCCGCTCCCGCTCCGTCCAGGTCTCCTCGTCCCAGATTTCAGCAAAGGTATTCAGGCCCACGATGGTACAGGTCTTCTTCAATCCGGCGTAGCTCCGGAGCCCGGCGGGGATCAGCACCCGCCCCTGGCCGTCCGGCTCGCACTCCACGGCGTTGGCGTACAGCAGGGTCAGGGCCCGGGCCTCCGTATAGGGGAGCTCGTCCATCTCGTCGGACATCTGCTCCCACTTGGCCTGGGGGTAAATGGTCAGGCAGTGCTCGGCGCCGATGGTGATATAGAAGGTCTCGCCCAGAATGTCCCGCATGGCGGAGGGGATCACCAGGCGGCCCTTGGCGTCGATGCTGTTATTCGATTTGCCCAGCAGCCGCGCCATCTCGCCGCCCCCTCTCCCTCTTTTTTGGGACGGAATGGGGTTTTATACCACTTAGCTGTTCTTTTTACCCACTAATCCCCACCCGTGCTTTTTAGTATACGGAAATCCGCCTTGAAAAGCAAGGATTTTTTTTCGACGGAAAACCGGGGTTTTTCTCTAAAATCCGCTGTTTTTCGCCCAAATGCTCGAAAGTAAAACGGGCGTTCTACTTTTTTCGCGGGGTTTTTCGCGAAAGAAATCGCCCCCACCGGCGCAACATCTTGCGACAATGGGGGCGTTTTTTTGGATTTTCGGTCCATATCTAGCTGTTCTCAGGAATTTTTCCACAGGACTTTGGGCGTTTTGCACAAATTTTTCCCGATTTTATGTAAACTTAACGATTATCCTCCTCGTTTTTCTGCTCTAACTTCTGCCTCTGCTCCTGCATTTTCGCGTTGGAGGCCGCCCGGAACCGGACCCGGGACTGCTTCACCTCGTCCAGGGCGGCCTGGACCGCCTCCTCCGTCCTGGCCAGGGCGTCCTCGGCGTAGCCGTTGGCCACCTGGTAGAGCTGGCGGGAGCGCTCCTCCGCCCGGGTGACGATCTGGCGGGCCTTCTCCCGGGCGTTGTACATGACCTCGCTCTCGGAGATTTTGGTCTTGGCCTCCAGCTCCGCCTGGCGCATCATGCGGTCCACCTCCCGCTTGGCGTCCTCCACGAATTTCTCCCGGGCGGCCAGCAGCTCCTGGGCCCGCTTGATCTCCGCCGGCAGCTGGTCCCGGAGCTCGTCCAGCAGGTCCAGCAGCTCGTCCCGGTCCACGATGCTCATGCTGGGCTTCAAGGCGGGGGCCTTGGCGTCCTCGATCCGCTCATAGATCATGTCGATCAGGCGGTTGATATCATTGGCCATAGTGCGAACCTCCCTCGTTTTCGGTCATTTCCCCCACCAGGGGAACGATGGACTCCGGCAGATACCTCTCTAAAGGCCGGCGATAGCGGATCATCTCCCGGGCCATGGAGGAGCTGAAGTGCTGGTACTCCGCGCTGGCGGGCATCAGCAGGGTCTCCAGCTCCGGATAGATGCCCCGGTTGATCAGGGCCATCTGATACTCCACGTCGAAGTCCGTCCCGTTCCGGACGCCCCGGACGATGACCCGGGCGCCGTGGGCCCGGGCGAAGTCCGCCAGCAGGCCGGGCCAGAGCTCCGCCTCCACGTTGGGCAGGTCCGCCGTGGCGGCCCGGACCAGCTGGAGCTTCTGCTCCGGGGTGAACATCTGGTTCCGCTTCTCCGCGTTGGGGCTGACGCAGACCCAAACCTGGTCGAAGCAGAGGGCAGCCCGGCGGATGACGTCCAGGTGGCCCAGGGTGATGGGGTCGAAGCTGCCGGAGCAGATGGCTGTTCTCATGGGCGGATTCCTCGTTATCTACTCGATTTCCTCCCGCCGGAAGAGGCTGACGGCGATTTTCCCGTAGCGGTAGGTCCGGCGGAGGCGATAGGGCGGCGGAAGGGCCGGGAGAGTCTTCTCCGCCGGGTGTTCCGCTACGATTATACCATAAGGCTCAAGAATGTCAAACCCCGGCGCCGTGATCCGCTCCAGCAGGTCCTCCAGCAGGCCGGAGGCATAGGGCGGGTCCAGAAACACCAGGCCGACGCGCTCCCCGGTGCGGGCGGCAAAGTCCCGGGCGTCCCCGTGGATCACCCGCGCCCGGTCCTGGAGTTTGGTCAGGGCCAGGTTTTTCTTCACCAGCTCGCAGGCGTCCCTCCGCTGGTCCACGAAGACGGCGGAGGCGGCCCCCCGGCTCAGGCACTCGATGCCCATCTGGCCGGTGCCGGCGAAGAGGTCCAGGACCCGGCGGCCCTCGATGTCAAATTGCAGGGCGCTGAAAACGCCCTCCTTCACCCGGTCGGTGGTGGGGCGGGTCTCCTGCCCCTCCAGCTCCAGCAGGCGGCAGCCCCTGGCGGAGCCTGTGATCACACGCATGGCGTTTCCTCCTACGCGCTGCATTTCCGCCGCCGGACCCGGCGGCCCGGGCTTTATTTTACGGCAAACGTCCCCGGTTTTCAATAGCATTTCCAACAAAACCGAGAAAATTGCAGAAAAAAGAAGGAGCTCCCCCGCCGGGGGCCTCCGCGGCAAGCGCCGCCCGTCCTTCCGGACGGGCGGCGCACAGCCCTCTTGTCTCTCGGAGGAGCTCCCGCCCGGGGGCAAAGAGGCCGCTCACCGCTCAGGGGCGGCCTCCCCCATCCCCGGCGGGCTCCAGGCGCAGCAGCGGCGCGTCTTCCAGCCCCGTCAGATCGTGGGTGGCCAGCAGCACCGGCTTCCCCCTCCCCGCCTCCCGGATCAGGGCCAGGCAGCGGGCGCGGTTCTCCCCGTCCAGGCCGGTGAAGGGCTCGTCCAGGGCCAGGGCCTCGCCGGGGGCCAGCAGGGCCGCCGCCAGGGACAGCCGCCGCCGCATGCCCCCGGACCACTCCCGGAGGGGCCTGGGGTCCCGGAGGGACAGGCCCAGTTCCTCCAGCAGCCCGGCAGAGCACTGGGGGAGCGTCCCCAGGACGAAGCGGAGGGCGGAGGCGGCGGTGAGGTGCTCCGGGAGCCGGTCCTCCTGAAAGACGGCGGCCCAGCGGCAGTCCGCCCCCCGGATGGTCCCGCCATCCGGGATTTCCAGGCCCAGGAGGAGCCGGAGGAGGGTGGTCTTCCCCGTCCCCGAGGGGGCAGCGATGCAGGTGATCCCCTCCGGGAAGACGGCGCTCAGGTTCTGGAACACCGGGCGGCCTCCGTAGGCCTTGGAGAGATTGCGCACTTCAATGGTCATAGGCAGCCCGCCTTTCTCGCCACTTGGCCCACGGCCCCCAGGAACAGCCGCTCAAAGGCCGCCGACAGGGCCAGGACGGCGGCGGTCCAGGCGAAGAGGTCCGGGGTCTGGAGATAAATTTTGGCTGTGTACAGGCGCTCCCCCACCGTGCCCGCCGGGAGGCCGATGACCTCCGCCGCCACTCCCGCCTTCCAGCACAGGCCCAGGGCCAGGGAGGCGGCGGAGCGGAAGTAGGGCAGCACCTGGGGCAGGTACACGCCCCAGATCCGGCGGCCCAGGGGAATCCGGTAGACCCGGGCCAGCTCCAGCAGCTTGGGGTCCGTCCGGCGGAGGCCCTCCAGGACGTTGAGGTACACCGGCGGGAAGGTCATCAGGCCGGAGATGAAGGCGGAGAGGGCCCGGGCGTCCAGCCAGACCAGGGCCAGGATGATGAAGGAGGCCACCGGCACCGCCTTGACCACCGCCACCGGAGGGGCCAGCAGCTCCCGGAGCCAGGGGCGCCCCGCCGCCAGGGCCGCCAGCGCCGCCGCCAGGGCGCAGGAGACCAGGAAGCCCCCCAGGATGCGGGCGGAGGAGGTTCCCGCCGCCCGCCAGAAGGCGGCGCTGGGCAGCAGCTCCAGCAGCCGGAGGGCCGCCCGGAGCGGTGAGGCCAGCAGCAGCGCCCCGTGGGGATAGGCCGCCGCCAGGGCCATGCTGGCCCCCTGCCAGGCCAGCAACCAGAAGGCCACGGCCCAGGGCCTGGGCTTAGACGCCATAGAAGAAGTCATCCCCGGGCAGTTCCCCGCCCACGGACGCGGGATTGGCCTCCGCCAGCACCTGGAGGTAGCCGGAGAGCTTTTCGTGCATCTCCTCCCCCGTCAGGCAGACGATGTTGCAGTGGGGCAGGGCCTTTTCCGCCACGGCGGGGCTCTCGATGATGCCGTTGGCGGAGATGAGCTCCGCCGCCTCCGCCGGGTGGGCGTTGACCCAGTCCACCGAGGCGGCGTAGTCCTCCAGGAAGGCCCCCGTCAGCTCCGGCTGCTCCTCCACGAAGGCCCGCCGGGCCACGGCCACGCCGGTAATCATAGCGGAGCCATTGTCCAGGGCGTCCCACTCCGCCGTCAGGTCCAGGGCCACCCG
This sequence comes from uncultured Oscillibacter sp., assembly GCA_947245315.1. Classification (GTDB taxonomy): domain Bacteria; phylum Bacillota; class Clostridia; order Oscillospirales; family Oscillospiraceae; genus Oscillibacter. Next base: position 11,096 of record CAMXNV010000041.1, read on the forward strand.
GAGCTTCTCCAGCTTCCCCTGGGCCACGGTGACGAAGGGCTGGGGCAGCAGGGCCAGGTCCGCCGTCCCCGCCGCCAGGGCGGCCACGCACTCGGCATGCTCGCTCTTCCAGTCCACGGTCACATCCCTGTCCGGGTCCAGGCCGTTCTGCTCCAGCAGGTAGCGGAGGCCGAACTCCGGCGTGGAGCCCTTCCCGGCGGCCACCAGGGTCCGGCCCCGCAGGTCCTCCATGGTCCGGACGGTCTCCCCGCCGTTCTCCACGACGTAGAGGACCCCCAGGGTGTTGACGGCCAGGGTGACCACCTGCCCGCCGGTCTTGTTGTAGAGCACCGCCGCCAGGTTGGCGGGGACACAGGCCACATCCAAGTCCCCCTTGATGAGAGCGGGGGTCAGCTCGTCGGCGGAGCCCGCCAGGGTGTACTGGTTGACCCCGTCGTCGGAGATCATACGGATCAGTCCCATGGCCGTGGGGCCTTTCAGCGCGCCCACCCGGACGCGTGCTTCCTCCAAAGGCACTTCCCCGTCCTCCGGCTCCTCCGAGGCGGGCGGGGTCCCGGCCTCCTCCGCCGGGGCGGAGCCCCCTGTCGTCTCCGGGGCTTCGCCGCCGCGGGTCGCGCCGCAGGCGGACAGCGCCAGCAGCAGGGCCAGGGCAAGAGCCAGTGTCTTCCAAGCTTTCATAGTCTTTTCCTCCAACCAATTGTTTCGTTGTCGTCGCTTCGGCTTGGCTATTTACCAGACAACCAGAGCGCGTTAAAGTTCTTTTTGCTTCTTTTTCTTTCAAGAAAAAGAAGGCGCGTATACCGTCTTGGCGGTCACGCCGGGCAGGCGGCCGATCTTCCCGGATAGGGCGGAGATCACATCCGCCGGGGCGTCCAGGGCCACGCTGATGAGGCGGATTCCCCGGTCCCGGCAGGGGATGCCCATCCGGCCAAGCACCGCGTTCTCGTACTGGTGCAGCAGGGCGTTCAGCGGCGCCACGGAGTCTCCCTCCCGGACAATCACCGCCAGGACCGCCACGCGGGTTTCCATATAGTCTCCCTCCTTTTTGGCAAAAATAACAGCCCCTCCGCGATCCGGCAGAGGGGCTGGGAACAGCATGACAGACGCGGGAGAGTCCTCTCCCCCGCTCGCTCCTCTTACGGCTCGGAACCATCCTCGCCGCCAGACTGAACCGTATTGGGTCCTCCGGTCAGAAGCACTTCCCGGGGACGGGCTGGATTTATGGTATCATGGAAGGGCCTGGGTGTCAAGGCCCCGTTTGACAAGGGCCGTCCTATTTGATATGATGGAGGCATCATAAGGAGAGGAGCGGCACCATGCGACATGTAAAATACGGCAAATGCGTCCGCTGCGGCAGGACCTACGAGGCCGTGCCGGACCTGACCACCTGCGCCTGCGGCGGCATTCTGGAGATCACCTATGACTACGATTTCATCAAGTCCCGCCTGACCAAGCAGGTCCTGGCCAACCGCCCGGAGCGCTCCATGTGGCGCTACCGGGAGCTGCTGCCCATTGAGGAGGACACCGCCCCCACGCCCCTCCGGGTGGGCTGGTCCCCCCTGTACGAGGAGCCCCGCCTGGCGGAGCAGCTGGGCCTAGGCCGCCTCTGGGTGAAGGACGACGGCCAGAACCCCACCGCCTCCCTGAAGGACCGGGCCAGCGCCATGGCGGTGGCCAAGGCCCGGGAGGCCGGGGCCGGGGTGATCGCCTGCTCCTCCACCGGCAACGCCGCCAGCTCCCTGGCGGGGAACGCCGCGGCGGCGGGCCTGGAGACCTACATCTTCGTCCCCTCCCGGGCCCCCAAGGGGAAGGTGGCCCAGCTCATGACCTTCGGGGCCACGGTGGTGTCCGTCCAGGGGAGCTATGAAGACACCTTCGAGCTCAGCAAGGCCGCTATCGAGCGCTGGGGCTGGTACAACCGCAACGCCGCCATCAACCCCTACCTCTCCGAGG
>CAMXNV010000042.1 GCA_947245315.1 uncultured Oscillibacter sp.
TTCTCTTTCTCATAACCCTTATTATACCATAAAATCTTTATTTTGGACACTCCCTGCCCTATTGCGCATTTTTTGATGTTTGATTTTCCCCGGCATGGTGTAGGGGCGATTAATAATCGCCCCTACAAGGATACCCCTACAATACATTTTCCCGTAAAAGCCCCTAGCACAAATCCCCGGCCTCCTCCCGGCGGACCAGGTCCCGGACCAAGCGGGCGGTCATCCCCCAGATCACATGGCCCTGCCAGTGCCAGATGGGGACCTCCGTTTGGCCCCGGCTCCAGGGGTAGTCCCGGGGGATGCCCACGGGGCCGTAGGGAAAACTCTCCGGCACCTGGGGGAGCAGCTCATAACTCCAGACCTCCGGCGGCGTCTGCCGAAAGAAGTCCAGGGGGACCGTGAACGCCTCCGCCACCTCCGCCGGGGAGGGCCGCATCCCGGCGAGGCCCGCCGGGGACACCAGCCCCACCACGGGCCGGAGGAGGAAGCCGCCGGGGTTGCAGATGAAGTCCGGCGTGCCCAGGGGGGTCACCTCCCGCCGGGGGATGGCCAGCTCCTCCTCCGTCTCCCGAAGGGCGCAGTCCGTCACGCTCTCCCCGGGCTCCATCTGGCCCCCGGGAAAGCAGACTTCCCCGCCCTGCCGGAGCTGGGGGGCCCGGACCTCGAAGAGCAGGCGGAGGCCGTCCTCCCGCTCCACCAGGGGACAGAGGACGGCAAAGCTCCGGGAGGCCCCCAGGAGGCCCGGCTCCCGGCCCCTGTAGCGGCGGGCCAGCCGCTCCAGCTCCCCGGTCACAGGAGCATGGTCAGGCCCTGACGGAAGTTCTCGATGTCCACCGCCGGGGCGCTGGGGGCGTACTCCCCGTCCAGGGACCAGGGGAGCTCCTCCGCCGTCTCCAGATGGAGGGAGGAGACATGGCGGAAGACCAGGCCCTGGCTGTCGTACTCCTGATTCAGCAGGGCGTGGACCAGGCTCTGGAGGTCCGCGGCGGTCTTGGGGCTGGGGATCAGCAGCAGCTCAAAGAGGCCGTCGTCCAGGACCACCCGCTGGGGGTCCAGCTTCATGAGGCCGCCGATGGAGGTGGAGTTGCAGACGGCCCCGAAGAGATACTCGCCGTCCAGGGTCTCCCCGTCGGCGGTGAGGCGAATCTGGTAGGGCCGGAGGGTGCTCAGGTCCTTCATGCCCTCCAGGATATAGGCGAAGTGGCCCAGGGCGTTCTTGGCGGCCTGGGGGGCGGCGTAGGAGCTCCGGGTGAAGGCCCCGAAGGAGGCCACGTAGAGAAAGCTCTTTCCGTTCCAGCGGCCCACGTCTAGCCGCCGGGGGACGTTCCGGGCGATGGCCGCGGCGGCCTCCGCCGGTTCCCCGGAGATGTGGAGGCTGGCGGCAAAGTCGTTGGTGCTCCCCTGGGGCAGGTAGCCCAGGAGGGGGGCCCTCCGCAGGTCCACCAGGCCGGAGGCCACCTCGTTCAGGGTTCCGTCACCTCCCACGGCCACCACCACGTCGTATCGGCCCCCCTCCCGCCGGGCGGTCTCGGCGGCGTCGCCGGGGGCGGTGGTCATGTGGATGGAGAGCAGGTAGCCCGACTGGGAGAGGGCGGCGGCGGCGTCGAAGAGGGGGCCCCGGGACTTGCTTTTCCCGGCCCGGGGGTTGACGATCATCAAAAGCTTGCGGGATTTCATTCCGGTTACCTCCGTGAGAGCACTTGGAAGTTGATGGGGCGGGTTCTGAGTTAGGAGTTAGGAAGTAGGAGTTAGGAGTTTTCCTTTTCTTGGGTTGGGGCTTCGTGTGGATCCATTTCTAATTCCTAATTGAAAGCGCGTTGGGATCGCCCCTAAAGGGCTGTTAAGATTCCGTGCCTCTAGTATAGCATGGAAAAATGAGGATTGCAATTCCTCTGGGGCCCGTGTAGAATAAGGGGGAGAAAAGGACGGTGAGTTCCATGGACCAGAAAAGCAACTGCATCCGCATTGGCGTGACGGCCTTTTTGACCGCCGCCGCCATTTTGCTGTTTTACGATACGCTCTTCGGGGGAAAGGTCCTCCTGGCGCTGCTGAGGGCCATGGGGCCCATCCTCTTCGGGGCCTTCGTGGCCTACCTGCTGGCCCCCATGGTGAACGCCTTCGAGGGGGCCCTCTTTCCCCGCCGGGGGACCGGGGCCCGGAAGCGCTCCGCGGCGGCCTTGATCCGGACGGTGAGCATGCTGCTGTGCTGGCTGGTGATCTGGTTCTTTTTCTACCTGCTGGCCTCCGTCCTCATGCCGGAGCTGTACAAGAGCGTCCTCCAGCTGGTGGACAACGCGGACAACTACTATCGGACCATCAGCGGCTGGGTGATCCACCTCCTGGAGACGAACCCGGAGGCGGCCAACTGGGTGGCCCAGCAGATGGCGGCCTATTTCCAGGACATCGACAAGTGGCTGACCAGCGGCGTCCTCCCCCAGCTCCAGACGGTGATGACCACGGTGTCCGGCGGCGTGCTGAGCGTGATGAACTTCGCCAAGAACCTGCTGGTGGGCCTCATCGCCTCCGTCTACCTCCTGGCCACCAAGGAGCGTTGCGCCGCCTACGGGCGGAAGCTGGTGTACAGCTTCTTTCCCCAGGAGCAGGTGGAGCTGGTCCTCCGGGGAGTGCGCCGGGCGGACCTCATCTTCTCGGGCTTCGTCCGGGGGAAGGTGCTGGACTCCATCATCATCGGTATTTTATGCTTTGTGGGCTGTTCCATTCTGAAATTCCCCTACACGCCCCTGGTGTCCGTCTTCGTGGGCGTGACCAACGTGATCCCCTTCTTCGGGCCCTTCCTGGGGGCCATCCCCAGCACCTTCCTGATTCTCCTGGTGTCCCCCAAGCAGGCGCTGTACTTCGTCATCTTCGTCCTGGCCCTCCAGCAGCTGGATGGCAACGTCATCGGCCCCAAGATTCTGGGGAACACCACGGGGCTCAGCAGCCTGTGGGTCATCACGGCCATCCTGGTGGGGGGCAGCTTCTTCGGCATCGCGGGGATGTTCTTCGGCGTGCCGGTGTGCGCGTGCCTGCTGAGCCTGGTGAATTTCTTCGTGGACGCCCGTCTGCGGGACAAGGGACTGCCCGTGGAGCCCGGGGCCTACGCCGGCGGGGGGGCCAAGGGGCCGCCGGAGGAATAGATGCCGGAAAAACTTCGAGGAAAAATTTCAGGGGAAAGCTTGTGAAAACTATTGCAATCCCCCGGCCCTTCGTGTACAATACGGCCTTGTGGGCGGTCCGGTCCTCCCGGACCGCTCCGCTATTTTGTCCGGGCGGAACATTATCCGCTCAACACTGACCCCATCCCGGGCAGTGATACAAGGAGACAACATGAAGACACGGAAGCTCTTGGCGCTTCTGCTTCTGCTGGGACTCCTGAGCGCGGCACTCTGCGGTTGCGGAGGCGGCAGCACAGGCGAGACGGCGGGAAGCAAGCCCACAGACGGCTCCACCAGCACCGAGGCCCAGGCCCCGGCGGACCAACCCGCCCCGGAGGATCATCCCAACGAGATCACCGTGGGCATCGCCCAGGACCTGGACGAGAGCCTTGACCCCCACAAGGCCGTGGCGGCAGGGACGAAAGAAGTCATGTTCAATGTATTCGAGGGCCTCATGAAGCCCACCCCGGAGGGGGATTTGATCCCCGCCGTGGCGGAGAAGTATGAGATTTCCGACGACCAATTGGTCTATACCTTTACGATTCGGGACGGCATCAAGTTCCATAACGGCGCTCCCGTAACGGCGGGCGACGTGGTGAACTCCATCACCCGCTGCATCGAGCCCTATGAGGCCGGTGTTCTGGCGGTGGAGCCCCTGGCGGCGGTGGAGAAGGTGACGAGCGTGGACGAGCGGACCGTCCAGATCCGCCTGAAGGAGCCGAACACCGAGTTTTTGGCCTACCTGACCTTAGCCATCCTCCCGGCGGAGTACGACGGGCAGGACACCGCCCCCGTGGGGACGGGGCCCTTCCAGTTCGTCTCCCGGGCCGCTCAGGACAACATCGTCCTGGAGCGCTTCGAGGACTACTGGGGTGAGAAAGCCTATTTGGATAAGGTTACCTATAAAATTATCGAAAACGCGGACAGCATTCTCATGAGCCTCCAGAGCGGGGCCGTGGACCTCTTCGCCCATCTGACCAGCACCCAGGTGGCCCAGCTGGGAGACGACTTCAACATCGAAGAGGGCACCATGAACCTGGTCCAGGCCATGTACCTCAACAACGCCGAGAAGCCCTTTGACGACGTGCGGGTCCGCCAGGCCCTGTGCTACGCCGTGGACCGGCAGCAGATTCTGGACCTGGCCTTTGACGGCTACGGCAGCCTCATCGGCTCCAGCATGTACCCCGCTTTCGGGAAGTACTTTGACGAGAGCCTGACCAACTACTACCCCCACGACGTGGAGAAGGCCAAGGCCCTCCTGGCCGAGGCGGGCTACCCCGACGGGTTCTCTATGACCATCACCGTCCCCTCCAACTACCAGCCCCATGTGGACACCGCCCAGGTCATCGTGGAGCAGCTGAAGGAAGTGGGCGTCAAGGCCGAGATTCTGCCCGTCACTTGGGAGAGCTGGCTCAATGACGTCTACGTGGGACGGCAGTACCAGGCCACCGTGGTGGGCGTGGACGCCTCCACCATGACGGCCCGGGCCCTGCTGGAGCGCTTTACCTCCACGGCGGGGAACAACTTCATCAACTACAGCAGCCCCCTGTACGACTCCCTGTTTGTCAAGGCCACCTCCAGCGGAGGGGACGAGGCCCAGACGGAGTTCTACAAGGAGATGGAGGCGGACCTGACGAAAAACGCCGCCAATGTGTACATCCAGGACCTGGCCGACCTGGTGGCCGTCCGCAAGGGCCTGGAGGGCGTGCGGTTCTACCCCATCTACGTGCTGGACCTGTCCGGCATCCGCTACGCGGCGTAAGAGCTTAGAATAGAAATTAGAGTTTAGGAGTCAGGAATTGGATCAAGAGCGTGGAAACCGCTGTTGACGTCCTGGCTCCTAAATTCCTAGGGTCCGTTTTCACGGAACGGAAGCGGGCCCCGAAGGAAGGGCTTTTGTTATGAGATACGCCTTCAAGCGCCTGTGCGCGCTGCTGCTGACCATGCTTCTCGTTTCCTTTTTGACCTACGCGGCCTTTGACCTCATCTCCGGCGACGCCGCCGTGGCCAAGCTGGGCACCTCCGCCACGCCGGAGCGGGTGGAGGCCCTCCGGGAGGAGATGGGCCTGAACCGCCCCCTGGCCGTCCGCTACGGGGACTGGCTCCGGGGCTTCCTCGCCGGGGACATGGGGATATCCAACAGCTACCACCAGCCGGTCCGGGACATCCTGGCCCCCAAGCTGCGGCTGACGCTGTGCCTGGGCCTGATGAGCTTCGCCCTGATCGCGGCGGCGTCCATCCCCCTGGGGGTCCTGTCCGCCGGGCGGCAGCGCTTCGAGGCCCCCCGGGCGGCCCTGAACCAGCTCTGCATGGCCGTGCCCCCCTTTTTCACGGGTATTCTGCTGTCCTGGGTCTTCGGCGTGGGGCTCAAGTGGTTCATGCCCGGGCAGTTCCCCGATGCGAAGCAGAACCTGGCCGGGGCGGCCGTCTACCTGTTCTTCGCCGCCGTAGCCCTGGCCATTCCCCGGACGGCCATGACGGTCCGGATGCTCCGGAGCACCGTCCAGGAGGAGCTGGGCCGGGACTATGTGCGCACGGCCATCTCCCGGGGGAACGACCGGGGACAGGTCCTCCGGCGGCACGTGCTGAAAAACGCCCTGCCCCCGGTGGTGACCTTTCTGGCCCAGACCATGGCAGAGATCGTGGCCGGGGGCATCGTGGTGGAGCAGGTCTTTGTCATCCCCGGCCTGGGGCCCCTGCTGGTGACCTCCATCTCCAACAGGGACTATCCCGTGGTCCAGGCCATCGTGGTCATCCTGGCCTTCTGGGTGGTTCTGGCGGGGACGGCGGCGGATCTGATGAATCAGAGGATCGACCCCCGCCTCCGGTTAGGAGGGGCGGCATGAAGAGACGAAACGGCTTCCTCACCGCCGGGCTGGTGCTGACGGGCCTTCTGGCGGCTTTGATCCTCCTGGGCTTCTTCTGGACGCCCTACGACCCCAATGCCATGGCCGTGGGGCCCAAGTTCGACGGGCCCTCTCTGGCCCACTGGATGGGCACGGACAGCTTCGGGCGGGATATTTTCAGCCGGGTCCTCAAGGGCGCCGGGGCCACGGTGTCCATCGCCCTGGCCACCCTGGCCATCGGGGCGGTGTGCGGCTCCCTGGTGGGAGCCCTGACGGGCTACTTCGGCGGCCCGGCGGACGAGCTTTTGATGCGCCTCAACGACGCGCTGACGGCCTTCCCCAGCATTCTCCTGGCCCTGGTGGTGATCTCCGTCCTGGAGCCCGGGAAGAAGATCAACGTCATCCTGGCCCTGGGGCTGGTGTTCATCCCCAGCTTCGCCCGGGTGACCCGGACGGCCTTCGCCTCCCTCCGGGACGTGAACTATATCAAGAGCGCCCGGCTCATGGGCGCGGGGAGCGGGCGGATCCTGGCGGTCCACATGCTGCCCAACACCCTGCCGGTGCTGCTGCCCGCCCTGACCATCGGGTTCAACAACGCCGTGCTGGCCGAGGCCTCCATGAGCTTCCTGGGCGTGGGCGTGAGGCCGCCGGACGCCTCCCTGGGCTACATGCTCTCCGAGGCCCAGGGGATGCTCTTCGCCGCCCCCTGGTACGCTGCGGGCACGGGGCTGATGATCGTGCTGCTGGTGTTCAGCGTGGGCCTGGTGGGCGAGGGGCTCCGGCGGCAGGAGAAGGGGGTGCTGTGATGCTGGAAATTCAAGACCTCCGCGTGAAGTTCCACAACCGGGACCGGGAGGCCGTGGCCGGGGTGTCCCTCTCCATCCGGGAGGGGGAGGTGGTGGGCCTGGTGGGCGAGTCCGGGTCCGGCAAGACCGTCACCGCCATGAGCGTGGCGGGACTCCTGCCCCGGAAGCAGTGCGCCTACTCCGGGAAGATTCTCCTGGACGGCGCGGAGCTCCTCCACGCCCCCCGGGAGCAGCTCCGCAAGGTCCAGGGCCGGGAGATCGGCGTGGTCTTCCAGGAGCCCCAGAGCGCCCTGGATCCCCTGATGAAGGTGGGGCCCCAGGTGGAGGAGGTCCTCCGGGTCCACACGAGCCTGGGGCGGGAGGAGCGCCGCCGCCTGGCCCTGGAGGCCCTGGCCGCCGTGGAGCTGCCGGAGCCGGAAGTGGTGTACGGCAAGTACCCCCACCAGCTCTCCGGGGGCATGCTCCAGCGGGCCATGATCGCGGCGGCCATCATCGCCAAGCCTAAGCTCCTCCTCCTGGACGAGCCCACCACGGCCCTGGACGTGACCATCCAGGCCCAGATTCTGGAGCTCCTCCGGAAGCTGAACCGGGAGTCCGGCGTGTCCATGCTCTTCATCTCCCACAACCTGAACGTGGTGCGGAAGCTCTGCGGCCGGGTGGCGGTGATGCAGCGGGGCCTGCTGGTAGAGGAGGGGGAGGCCCAGGAGGTCTTCCGCCATCCCAGGCACCCCTATACCCAGCGGCTTATCGCCGCCATTCCCACCAGGACCAGAAAGGGGGCGGAGCCATGAGCGGCGAGTTGGTTTTATCGCTCAGCCACGTCTTTAGCGGCTACTCTGACGGGGCCGGCCCCTGGGGCCGGAGGGAGCGCCAGGAGGTGCTCCACGACGTGACCTTCGACGTGCGCCACGGGGAGATTCTGGGCCTGGTGGGGGAGTCGGGGACGGGGAAGTCTACCCTGGCCAAGACGATCCTGGGCATGGTGAAGCCGGACCGGGGGACCGTCACCCACTACACGAAGCGGCCCCAGATGATCTTCCAGGACCCCTACAGCTCCCTGAATCCCTTCTACAGCGTGGAGTGGACCCTGGAGGAGCCCCTGCGGGTCTACGGGAAGTACGACAAGGCCGAGCGGAAGCGCCGGGTCCGGGAGATGCTGGAGCGGGTGGAGCTCCCCCCCGAGTGCCTGGGGGCCAAGCCCTCGGAGCTCTCCGGGGGCCAGCGCCAGCGGGTCAGCATCGCCGCGGCGCTGATACGGCGGCCCAGGTTCCTGATTGCCGACGAGCCGGTGTCCGCCCTGGACGTGACCATCCAGGCCCAGATTCTGGACCTGCTCCGCTCCCTCCGCCGGGAGCTGGATTTGAGCTATCTCTTTATCTCCCACGATCTGAATGTGGTCTACCAGCTCTGTGACCGGGTGCTGGTGATGAAGAGCGGGCGCATTGTGGAGCAGGGCACGGTGGACGAGATTTTCGACCACCCGAAAGAGGACTACACCAAGCAGCTTCTCGCTGCGGCGGAGTGACTTTTTTCGAGAAAAAAGTCACCAAAAAAGCTTTAGCGCGCTCTGAGGGCCGGGTGATGGACCGGGGGGGAGCGACGGCGACGGAGATGGGTATGCGACTGAGGGCTTTTTTTCAACGCTTTAGAAAACTGCATATCTGGCTGCTGGCGGACTGCGTTTTGCTGCTGGCGTTCTTTTCCCTGCGGGGGCAGAAGCCCCTGATGAACGCCGTTGCGGACCACTTGACGGGGCCCCTCCGGCGGGGGCTGGGCAGGGCCTGCTACCTGGTGCCCTTCTCCGTCATGGAGGTGGTGGAGGCGCTGGCGGTGCTCCTGGCTCTGGGGTATGTGGCCTGGAGTGTGGCCGCCGTTGCCCGGGCCAAGGGGAGCCGGGGGAGCCGGGCCTATGCCGCCCTCCTGGGAGCGGCCTGCGCCCTGCTGTCCGTCTGGGCGGGGTTCTGTCTCCTGTGGGGGGTGAACTACTGGACGGACAGCTTTCAGGACAAGTCCGGCGTCTACGCCCAGCCCGTGGCCCTGGAGGACCTGGAGGCGGTGACAGCCTACTTTGCCGAACGGGTGGGCGAGACGGCGGGGGACGTAGCCCGGGACGAGCATGGGCTCTTCGCCGTCCCCCGGGAGGAGATTCTGGCGGACAGCGTCCGGGTTTACGACGGCGTTACTGAGATGTTTCCCTTCCTGGCCTTCGACGATCCCGGGGTGAAGCCCATGGCTTTCTCCCGGCTCATGAGCGCCCTGGATTTCACGGGGTTCTACAGCTCCTTTACCGGGGAGTCCAACGTCAACGTGGACAGTCCCGCCTGTATGCTGCCCTCCACCATCGCCCACGAGCTGGCCCACCAGCGAGGCTTCGCCTCGGAGCAGGAGTGCAATTTCCTCTCCGTCCTGGCCTCCACCGCCAGCGGGAATCCGGCCTATGTGTACTCCGGCTGGCTGGTGGGCTATGTCTACCTGGGCAACGCCCTGTACTCCCAGGACCCCGAGGCCTATTGGGCCATCCGGGAGACCCTGCCGGAGGAGGCCCAGCTGGACCTGGCGTACAACAACGCCTACTGGGCCCAGTTCCAGGACACGCCGGTCCAGAAGGCCAGCAATAAAGTTTACGACGGCCTTTTGAAGGGCTACGGCGACGAGAGGGGCATCCAGTCCTATGGGACCGTGGTGGATTTGCTGGTCGTCTATTACAAATAAGGGGGAACGGTTATGCCTATCTACAAGAGCGAAGAGATGGACGAGGTCCTCGCCCGCGTCAGGGAGAAATTCGTCCGGCAGGGGATTCCCCTGGACCCCGTGTTGGCGGAGGCGGAGGTCCGGGCCTTTGAGGAGGCCTGGGGCGTCACCCTGCCGGAGGCCTACCGGAGGTATCTGCTGGAAGTGGGGAACGGCTTTGAATGGGAAAACGGCTATCCTTTCCTTGTCTTCCCGCCAGAGGAGGGGGCGGAGCGCCTTTCCGCGCCCTTCCCCTTTGAGGAGGCCTGGGTCTGGGAGGCCGAGGACGGCGAGCCGGACCCGGAGAAGTGGGAGGCCCTGAAGGACGGGAACCTGGAGCTCATCGACATAGGGTGCGGCCAGACCTTCAACCTGATTGTCACGGGCTCCTGCCGGGGGGAGGTCTGGTGGTTCGCCGACGTGGGCATCCAGCCTTGCTGCCAGCGGCAGGACTTCCTCGGCTGGCTGGAGAAGTGGCTGGATGAGGGAGACGATGCGGACTACTTTGCGGAATATCCCGATTGATGAAAAGAGGCGGCATGGCTCTTCACCATGCCGCCTCTTTTTGATTGGTTACCAGCCCTGCCCGGGGAGGGTGGCCCTGGCCTCCAGGGTCACCTCCCGGCGGGAGGGCTCCGGAGCCTGGGCGCCCAGGCGGTCCGCCAGCCGCTGAATGGCGGCGAGAATCCTCTGCCTGTCCTCCGGGAGGAGTTCCCGGCGCAGCCAGTTGGACAGGGTGCCGTGGGCGATGCCCAGCTCCTCGGCCACCCACCAGTAGCGCAGCCCCGCCCCCTCGATGGCCGCCCGGAGGTCCTGGTTCCGCAGGGGGCGCTTGATCGGTTTTCTCTCGTACATGGAAGTTGTCTCCTTTCGTTATTGGGCGGCGCGAAGAACAGCGCCGTCAACAACGGGGCCCCCGGGGGGAAAGTTGCACGGGTTTGTGCGGCGGGGAGGGAAAAATTTTAGAGCCGCCTCTTTTAAGAGGCGGCCCTGTTTGAAAAGGTGCCGGTGTAAAAGTCAGCCGTCGATCAGCATGCCCACCAGGATGCCCAGCACGGCGGCCAGGGCGGGGAGCTTGCTCTTCCAGAGCCCCGCCGCCTCGGGGAGAAGCTCCCCGAAGACCACGTAGAGCATGGCCCCGGCGGCGAAGCTCAGGGTCAGCGTCAGGGCCGTGGGGCCCAGGGTGCCCAGGCAGTAGCCCAGGGCGGCGCCCAGCACCGTGGGAGCCCCGGAGAGAGCCGCCAGCCCGGCGGCCCGCCAGCGGCGCTCGCCCCCGGCCACCATGGGGGCGGAGATGGCCATGCCCTCGGGGATGTTGTGGAGGCCGATGACGGCGGCCATGGTCCAGCCCTGGCGGACGGTGCCGCCGATGAAGGACGCGCCGATCACCATGCCCTCGGGCACGTTGTGCAGGGCGATGGCGGCGGCCATCACCAGGCCCGCCAGGACCAGCCCCCCGTTGGGGGCTCCCCGGTCCAGGAGGCTGTTGAGCCCCGCCGTGACGGCGCAGCCCAAAAAGACGCCGCAGGCCACCATATGCATGGCCCCGGGGGCGGCGGCCTCGGTCAGGAGGCCGAAGCAGGATACGGAGACCATCACGCCGGCGGCGAAGCTCAGCAGCAGGCTGGCCTCCCTGCCGGAGTCCCGGCGGAACAGGGTCGCCAAAGCGCCCCCCAGGCCGGTCCCGCCGATTCCGGCGGCGGCGGTGACCAGCATTGTTGCCCATACACCCATGAAAATACGTCCTCTCCGCCCGGGGCGCTTCCTCCGCGCCGCCGGGCCCTTAGTTTCTCAATCCGGAGAATCATTATAGCACCCTATGAGCCGCCTGTCCAGAACATGCTTGCCCGGGGAGGCGGAAATTTTACCCCCGGCGGCTTCTCCCAGGGGGAAATTCCCTTGACTTTCGGCCCTTTCTATGCTAAACTTGCCAAGATAAAAGGTTCCCGCGAAAACAAAATCTAATTTCAGATGGGAGAAGTATCGTATGAAGAGAATCCAGACCCTTGAGACCCGCAGCCTCTGCGAGAGCGCCAAAAAGGGCGGCTGCGGCGAGTGCCAGACCTCCTGCCAGTCCGCCTGCAAGACCTCCTGCGGCGTGGCCAACCAGAAGTGCGAGAAGAAGTAAGGACATAAGCGAATGAAAACGCCGCCTCCAGGCGGCGTTTTTTTCTCGGCGGCAAATTGAAATGCAAGCGGGGAGCCGCGCGGGAGGACGAACCCGGCCCCTCCCCGCTTTGCCTTTGGCTAGGAGGTTCCATGGTACATCAATACGAATTGAACGGCTATCACATCGTGCTGGATACCTGCTCCGGCGGCATCCACGTGGTGGACGACGTGGCCTATGACGTCATCGCCCTCTATCCGGACCACACGCCGGAGCAGATCGCCGGGGCGCTGCTGGAGAAGTACAGGGGCCGCCCCGACGTGACGGAGGCGGAGCTCCGGGAGTGCATTGCCGACGTGGAGGCTTTGGTGAAGACGGGGCAGCTCTACACCCCCGACACCTTCGGGGAGATCGCCGGGACCTTCAAGGAGCGCTCCGGCGACGTGGTGAAGGCCCTCTGCCTCCACGTGGCCCACACCTGCAACCTGAACTGCGCCTACTGCTTCGCCAGCCAGGGGAAGTACCACGGCGAGCGGGCCCTCATGCCCTTCGAGGTGGGCAAGCGGGCCCTGGACTTCCTGGTGGAGCACTCCGGGACCCGGACGAACCTGGAGGTGGACTTCTTCGGCGGCGAGCCCCTGATGAACTGGCAGGTGGTGAAGGACCTGGTGGCCTACGCCCGGACCCAGGAGGGGCCCCATCACAAGAAGTTCCGCTTCACCCTCACCACCAACGGGATGCTGATCGACCAGGAGGTCATCGACTTCGCCAACCGGGAGATGGACAACGTGGTCCTCTCCCTGGACGGGCGGAAGGAGATTCACGACCGGCTCCGGGTGGACTACGCGGGAAGGGGCAGCTACGACCGCATCGTCCCCAAGTTCCAGGAGCTGGTCAAGGCCCGGGGAGGGACCCGGTATTACATGCGGGGCACCTTCACCCACGCCAACCCGGACTTCACAAAAGACCTCTTCCACATGGCGGACCTGGGCTTCACGGAGCTGAGCATGGAGCCGGTGGTCTGCGCCCCGGGGGACCCGGCGGCCCTGACGGCGGAGGACCTGGAGATCGTGAAGGAGCAGTATGAGCTCCTGGCCAAGGAGATGCTGAGGCGCAGGCGGGAGGGGCGGCCCATCACCTTCTACCACTACATGCTGGACCTCACCGGGGGGCCCTGCGTCTACAAGCGCATCTCCGGCTGCGGCTCCGGCACGGAGTACATGGCCGTCACCCC
>CAMXNV010000043.1 GCA_947245315.1 uncultured Oscillibacter sp.
GCGTCATGGGCCAGTTCGCCGCCCAGGTCTTCAAGACCAAGGGGGCCTACGTCATCGTCTCCGGCCTTCCCCAGGACCGGGAAAAGCTGGCCCTGGCCAAGTCCCTGGGGGCGGACGAGACCGTCAGCTCCCTCCAGGAGCTCCAGGAGGCGGTCCGGGCCCGGAACCCCGCCGGGGCGGACATCACCTGCGACGCCACGGGCGTGGTCCCCTCCCTGGAGGCCTGTATGCGGGTCATCCGCCCGCTGGGCACTCATTTGCAGCTGGGCATGTTCGGCGGGGCGGTTCCCTTCCGCCTGGACAGCATCTTTGACCGGGAGGTGACCTATGTCCCCTCCAACTCCACCGCCACCACCACCTGGCCCATCACCCTGCGCCTCCTGGCGGAGAAGCGGGTCACGACGGCCCCCTTCCTGAGCCTGGAGCTTCCCCTGGAGGAGTGGCGGGCGGCCTTTGACGCCGTGGAGCAAAAGCGGGTCTACAAGGCGCTGCTGCTGCCGGACAATGTATTTTAGAGCGTAGAAAAGAGGGATTCCGCTCAGGAATCCCTCTTTTTCAGTCCGAACGCCTCTCTGTCCTCACATAAACAGGCACAGCACAATGGGCAGGAAGATCGCCGGGACGTAGTTCATCACCTTCAGCTTCCCCACGCCGATGAGGTTCATCCCCAGCCCCACGATCAGCACGGAGCCCACCACCGTCATCTCCGGGATGGTGGCCGCGTTCTGCTGGAGCACCGGGGCCACCAGGCTGGCCAGGCAGGCGATGCCCCCCTCGATCACGAACACCGCCGAGGCCGCCATCAGCACCCCGACTCCCAGGGAGGAGGCAAAGATCATGGAGGAGACAAAGTCCAGCGTAGCCTTGGTGAAGAGCATCTCGTGGTTCCCCGTCAGCCCGTCGTTCAGGGAGCCCACAATCGTCATGGCCCCCACGCAGAAGACCAGGGAGGCGGTCACAAAGCCCTCCGCCAAGGAGGGGCCCCCCGTCTTGTTCTTCTGAAATTTCTTCTCCAGGCCCTCCGCGAAGCGGTTCAGGCGGCCGTCCAGGTCCAGGAGCTCTCCGATGACGGCTCCCACCGCCACGGAGATAATGGTAATCAGGGCGTTGCTGCCGCCCAGCATCCCCGTGACGCCGATAAAAAGCGAGCAGAGGCCCAGGCCCTTCATCACGGTGTCCCGCAGGCGCTCCGGCAGGATGTTGCCCAGTATCAGGCCGATCAGGGACCCGGCGATGACCGTGGCCGTGTTCACCAGCGTTCCAACCAGCATAGGCGCTTCCCTCTTTTCCTTTCAAAATAGCGGGCAAAAGGGACCGGCGAGCCGCCGGTCCCTTGGTGGTTGATCTCTATCCTCAGCCGATAAAGGACAAACCGGATTCGCTGCGCTGAACGGTGACGCTCTCCTGGAAGCCCTCCTCCCAGGCGGCGGTGGCCTCGTTCCGCAGGCTGGCGGCGGCCTGGGCCTGCCAGCGGTTCAGGTTCTTGCCGGAGAAGAACATGACGTGGGAGCCGTACTGGGTGTCCACCACGCCGGTGTCCCCGGGCAGCCGGGCGGCGTCGAAGCACCAGTCGTTGAACTCCGTCACCATCTGGCCCTGATAGACCTCGGTGTACAGGCCGCCGTCGTACTTGGAGCCGTCGGCGGACTCCGTGAGGGCCAGGGCGGCGAAGGAATCCTCCGTGGCCTCGCCGCTCTGCCACTGGGCCAGCAGCTCCTCGGCCTTGGCGTGGGCGGCGTCCTTCAGCTGGGCCTGCTCCTCGGCATAGCCCTCGTCCTCCTCGGACAGAGTGCCGGTGCCCAGCTTCACCAGGATGTGGCGGATGTCAATGGTGGGATTCTCGTCCCGGAAGCGGTCGTGGAAGACCACCACGTACTGCACGGTGCCGTCGGCCAGGACCGCGGCGTCCCCGGCCTTCCGGGCGCTGTCATAGAGCCACTCGCTCATGACGCTCCCCTGGCTGTAGCTGCCGCTCTCCGTCTCGTTATAGGTCCCGTTCTGCTCCTCCGCCAGGGTCTCCAGGTCCCCGCCGTCCTCATAGCCGCTCAGGACCACCTGGGCGGCCAGCTCGGCGGCCTGGAGGGCGGCGGCCTCCTCTTCCTCGGTGGGGTCCACCGAGTTCCCGTCGGCGTCCGTGGTGCTCTCCGCCGCTCCGGAGATGGAGACGCTCTCATAGGACACATGGTCATAGCTGTTCCGGTCCGCGTCATAGGCCGCCTCCAGCTCGTCCTCGGAGTACTCCAGGCTGTTCTGGTAGGCGTCGGCGTAGGCGCCGTAGCGCAGGACCTTCAAAAGCTCGCTGCCATAGATTTTCTCCGTGATGCCCGCGCCGAAGTTCCCCTTCAGGTACTGGGAAACGGAGATGCCGCTGGCCGCGGCGGCGGAGCGGAGGGACTCCATATTGTCGCTGTATTCCGCCTGGACGCCGGCGGGGGTCTCAAAGCCCTCGGCCTCGGCGGCTTTCAGCCCGGCCTGGATGACGCCCATGTTCTCCAGGGCCTGGTCCAGGAAGTACTCGTGCCAGGTCATGCCGGTGGAGGCGGTCTCCTCCTCGCCGGACTCGGGGACCTCCAGCCCCAGCATGGAGGCGGCGGTCTCGCTGATCACCTGGTCCTTCAGGGAGGCGCCGGTGTTCAGTCCCAGGTAGCTGGTGAAGTAGGAGTACTGGTTGACGAAGCTGCGATAGGCGCTCTGGTAATAGTAGCTCACCTCGGCGGCGCTGTACTTCTGCCCGTCGATGGTGGCCACCGTGGTCATTCTGGGGATCAGGTCGCTCCGCCAGACCACGGAGGCGATCACCACCACCACGAAGACGGCGGCGATGAGCCCGTAGAGCAGATTGCTCCGCTTCTCCTCCTTGCGCTGCTGCGCCGCCCGGGCGGTCTTGGGTCCGGTCTGGCCGGCGTTGGCCTGACGGTTTTGCTTTTCTCTCGATGCGCTCATATTGTGTTTCAGTCCTCTCAAGTTTTCAGTTACAAATTTTGCTTCCGTTTGCTTCCATGCGGAAGCTGATTTTACGCACTTGCCTATTATAGCGGAAGAAGTCCAAGAGTGCAAGACCAAAATCCGTCTCTTTCCGGAGAAATCGTGAGAATTCACGGTTTTTTCATCAATTCCCGGGGCTCATCCGCTAAAATACCCTATAAAAATAATCCGGCGAGCTGAAAATTTTCTGAAAACGCCCGCCGGAGGGCAAAATAGTACCCCGCGAAAGCCGTGTAGACCTCGTTATAACCTGCACCTTCACGGACAGGTGGGTCGCCTCCAGCGCGCTTTACCGCTTCCAACTTCCAGCCGCGAACGGCAGCCGGGAGGCCTGCGAACCACGCTCTGACCAGCATCCCTTATAACGAAATGTGGGTTAAAAAAAGATCTATCACGCACCCCGCAGGGTACATCCGTTATGTGATTATCGCGACGCCCGCGGCCTCCTACTCCTCGCCGTCAAACAGGAGCTCCATGAAGAGGTTGTACACCGTCTCCAGCTCCTCGTCCGAATCCAGGGTGGAGAGGATGTCCTCCCCGTTCTCGTGGAGTACCTTGAGGATCACGAGGCCCGCGTCGGGGTCCTCCTCCGCTCCCTCCATCTCGGCGGGGAAAAAGGCCTGATACAGCTGGCCGTTGTGCTCCAGCACGTCCAGGAACTCCAGGACCAGCTCCTTCCCCTCCTCGTCGGTGACGGTCAGGAAGGTGGGACCGAAATTTTCGCTCATCCGGGGGACCTCCTTTCCTTGCTCAACTGTATTTTACACGGAATCGCGGACAATTGCAAGAGTATAAATAGTGAAAAAGCCGAAAAGTTGACAGCCCTGCCCGCGGGTAGTTTGCCCAAATCCCATAAATCCATGCGATTTTGAAACTTTTTTTCGGGAAAAAGCGACATTTTCAATATTGACAGAGGGTGGTACAATAGAAAATAGGGTTTTCCCGCATTTTCTGGAGGCCCTTCCATGATGTTGCTTTGACCCGCCCCGGACCGGGGCGAGCGCACCATTTTTCCCAAAAAAGGAGGTATCCCAGCTTTGGAGCAGCACGGAAGAAGAGAGCAGCCGTCCCCTCAGCCCGCCCGGCGGCGGAAGCCCAGGCGGACCGCGCTCAGCTACGTCCTGGGCGTGTTTAAGGGAATCTTTCTCACGCTGTGGACCATTTTGCTCATCGGCGTCTGCACGGCGCTGATCGGCCTGCACTTTTTTAAAGAGTATATCGAGACCGTGGTCACCCCCGCCGTGGAGGTCCGGGCGGAGGACTACACCATGAAGCTCAGCTCCTTCGTCTACTACCAGGACAAGGAGACCGGGGCCTGGAAGGAGTGGCAGAGCGTCCACGGCCCGGAGAACCGGGTGCTGGTGGACTTCGACCAGATGCCCGAGTACCTCTGGCAGGCCACCGTGGCCATCGAGGACGAGCGCTTCTTCCAGCACCACGGCGTGGACTGGCTCCGCACCGGGAGGGCCGTCCTGAACATCTTCCAGGGGGACGCCAGCATGGGCGGCTCCACCCTGACCCAGCAGGTGCTGAAAAACATGACCAAGGACAACAAGCCCTATATCAACCGGAAGGTCCGGGAGATCTTCCGGGCCCTGGAGTTTGAGAAGAACTATTATAAAGAGGACATCCTGGAGCTCTATCTCAACACCATCTACCTGGGCCAGGGCTGCTACGGCGTCCAGACGGCGGCCCAGTTCTACTTCGGCAAGGACGTGAGCGAGCTGGATCTGGCGGAGTGCGCCAGCCTGATTGCCATAACCAATAACCCCTCTATGTACGGGCCCATGTATGACATTGTCATCACCCGGGAGGACGGGACCACCACCACCCCCCGGGAGGCCAACAAAACGCGGCAGGGCTGGGTGCTGGACAAGATGGCCAAGGTCATCAACCCGGAGACCGGCATGCCCTATATCACCGAGGCCCAGCGGGACGCCGCCATGGCGGAGGTCCTCCGCTTCTCCGACGGGGACGTCTCCGCCGAGGAGATCGTGGAAAAGGCCGCGGGCAAGATCAAGATCAACTCCTGGTTCGTGGACCAGGTGATCCGGGACGTGTCGGCGGACCTGTCGGAGACCCTCCACATCAGCAGCGACGAGGCCATGGAGCGGCTGTACAACAGCGGCTATAAAATCTACACCACCCTGGACCCGGACATCCAGGCCCTGGCGGAGAGCGTCTACGAGGACCGGAGCAATCTGGACGTCACCTCCCGGAACGGCCAGCTGCTCCAGTCTGCCATCACTGTCCTGGACCCCTATACCGGCAACGTAGTGGCCATGGTGGGCAAAATGGGCGAGAAGCAGGAGAACCTGGGCTGGAACTGCGCCACGGCCAAGCGGCAGGTGGGTTCCTCCATGAAGCCCCTGACGGCCTACGCCCCGGCCCTGGACGCGGGGGTCATCACCCAGGGCACCATCTTTGACAACTACCCCGTCCAGGAGCTGAACGGCAAGCCCTGGCCCAAGAACTCCGGCGTGGCCTACACGGGCATGTGTACCGTCCGGTACGGCATCCAGCGGTCCATCAACACCATCGCCGTCCAGTCCCTCCAGGCCGTGGGCGTGGAGGAGGCCTACCGCTTCGCCACGGAGAACCTGAGCCTGGACCTGGTGCCCGAGGACATGGACGTCAGCCCCCTGGCCATGGGCGGCCTCCACGTGGGCCTGAGCACGGAGGAGATGGCGGCGGCCTACGCCTGCTTTGTCAACAACGGGATTTATAACGAGCCCCGGACCTACATCCGGGTCACCCGGGTGGACAACACCACCGGCCAGGAGGTCACGGTCCTGGAAAACGAGGGCGAGAGCCACGTGGCCATGAAGGAGACCACGGCCTACCTGATGACGGACATGCTGAAAAACGCCGTGGCCGCCGGAACGGGAGGCTCGGCCAAATTCAACGGAATGCACATCGCGGGAAAAACGGGAACCACCAACGACAACAAGGACCGCTACTTCGTGGGCTTCACCCCCTACTACGTGGCGGCGGTGTGGACGGGCTATGAGCAGCCGGAGAAGATCAGCTACAACGGAAACCCGGCCATCACCATGTGGAAAAAGGTAATGCAGCCCCTCCACGACAATCTGCCGGACAAGGACTTTGAGAACAAGCCCGCCACCGGGCTGACCACCATCTCCGTCTGTCTGGACAGCGGCATGAAGCCCACGGAGGCCTGCCGGGCGGACCCCCGGGGCGGCCGGATCGCCTCCTTCACGGCGGCCGCGGGCACCGGGCCCACCGAGGAGTGCACCATCCACAAGGTGGTCTCCTACTGCACCGAGGGCCACTGTCTGGCCGGGGAGACCTGCCCCGAGGCGGTGGTGGAGCAGCGGGCCTACCTGGACTACGTCCGGGAGGACTACGGCCCCGGCATCAAGGCCGAGGACGACGCCTATCTCATCAGCAATCTGGAAAAGCTGACGGAGCCCTCGGAGACCAACCCCATCGGCGGCTGCCCCGCCCACAACGGCCTGGTCCCCATGGACCCGGAGGACCCGCTGGACCCCCTGAACCCCAACAACCCCGGCGGGGTCACCACCCCTGAGCAGCCCTATGTCCCCGGCCCCGGCGAGAGCCACGAGGGCTACGGCCCCTCGCCCAAGCCCACGCCGGAGCCTACCCCCACGCCGGAGCCGGAGCCGGAACCCGTGACGCCCCCGGAGCCCTCGGAGCCGGAGAATCCCCCGGACCCCAACCCCGGCGGCCTGTTTGACGACCTTTGGGGCATCGCAATGTAACGGAACAAGGAACCCCCTCCGGGGGGTTCCTTTTGTTTTCCCCGGGCCCAAATTGCGACCGCTTTCCCGGCCCTCCTGTCCTATAATATCCCTTGCGAAAAGGGGGGACGGCCCGTGACGGTGATTTATATCGACAGCGTCTTCGCTCTGAACGCGCTGATGGACTACCTCCTCCTCCTCTCCGCCGCCCGGCTGGCGGGGCTGCCCCTGCGCCGGGGGCGCTACCTCCTGGCCGCCCTGGCCGGGGGAGGCTACGCGGCGGCGGTGTTCCTGCCGGGGCTGGGCTTCCTGGCCGCGGGGCCGGTGAAGCTGGCGGCGGGGGTCCTCCTGGGCCTGATCGCCTACGGCGGCGAGGAGCGGCTGCTGCGGCTGCTGCTGCTGTTCTTCGCCGTCTCCTGCGCCATGGCGGGCTGTGTCCTGGGGCTGGGCCTGCTGGCCGGCGGAGGGGTCCCTATGGTCAACGGCATCTTTTACACCGACGCCGGTCCCCGGGTCCTGGTCATCGCCGGGGCGGCGGCCTACGCCGTGCTGTCGGTGGTCTTCCGGACGGCGGCGGCCCACGCCGTCCGGGGGCAGCTCCTGGCGGTCCGGGTCTGCGTCGGGGGCCGCACGGCGGAGCTGAGGGCCCTGGCGGACAGCGGCAGCGGCCTCCGGGCCCCGGACGGCCGGGCGGTGCTGGTGACGGCCCCCGGCGTCCTGGAGCGGGTCCTGCCCCCGGCGGCGGCCCGGCTGCTGACCCCGGAGGGCCTCCGGGCCCCGGAGACCCTGCTGGAGCCCCTCCGGGCGGCGGCCCCGGCGCTGCGCCCCCGGCTGACGCCCTACCACGCCGTGGGCACCGCCGCCGGGCTGCTGCTGACCGTCCGGACGGATTGGACGGAAATCAACGGAATTCGCTATCCGGGGCTGACGGCGGCCCTGTCCCCCTCGGCGCTGGGCACGGGCTACGCGGCGCTGTGGGGCGGCCCCCTGGAAAAGAGAGGACGTGATCGACATGTGGAAGAGGCTGGAGGAGCGGCTGGAGCAATTCCTTCAATGGGCCCGGCTGGACCGGCTGGCGCAAGGGCTTTTGGAAAAGCTGCGCCCCCGGGAGGGCGTACACTACATCGGCGGCAGCGACACCCTGCCCCCGCCCCTGACCCGGGAGCGGGAGGCGGAGCTGCTGCACAACCTGGACGAACCGGCCCGGCAGGAGCTGATTGAGCACAACCTGCGCCTGGTGGTGTACATCGCCCGGCGCTTTGAGAACACGGGCATCAACATAGAGGACCTGATCTCCATCGGCACCATCGGCCTCATCAAGGCCGTGGGGACCTACCGGACGGACAAGAACATCAAGCTGGCCACCTACGCCTCCCGGTGCATCGAGAACGAGATTCTGATGTACCTCCGGAAGAACGCCGCCCGCCGGGGGGAGGTCTCCTTTGACGAGCCCCTGAACACCGACTGGGACGGCAACGAGCTCCTCCTCTCCGACGTGCTGGGCACCGACGAGGACATCGTCATGCGCCCCATCGAGGAGGACGTGGACCGCTCCCTGCTGGCGGCGGCTATCAACACCCTCTCCCCCCGGGAGAAGGAGATCATCACCCTCCGCTTCGGCCTGGGGGGCGGGAAGGAGCAGACCCAGAAGGAGGTGGCGGACCGGCTGGGCATCTCCCAGTCCTACATCTCCCGGCTGGAGAAGCGGATCATCAACCGATTGAAAAAGGAAATCCTCCGTCTGTCTTGACAATTGGGGGCGGGGATAGTATAATGTCTCGCATATTGAACCGCGAGGAAGGGAAGCAGTACCCGGCGGGCGGACGCGAAGAGAGGGAGCGGCAGGTGTAAGCTCCCGGGAAGCCGCCGGAGAAGTCGTCCCGGAGCGACGTGGCTGAAGGGCTAGTAAGCCGCGGCGGTGATCCCTCCGTTATCGGGGAAGGGCGTGAAAGCGCCCGCGAGCGCGCGCCCCTCCAGGCGCGAAATCAGGTGGTACCACGGACATTCGTTCGCCCTGAGCCGTTTGGCTTGGGGCGTTTTTCTTTTGGGGAGGCGTGGGCGATGGTCCGCTTTGAGATCGGCCAATATGATCTGGGGGACGTCAAGGCCCTCCGCCGGGCCCTGGGGCGCAGGGCGCCCCTCCGGAGGGCGGCCTCCTGGGGGCTCCGGCTTCTCCTGCTGGCGGCGGGACTGCCCTTCGGGCTGGTGGTGGTCTTCTTCTGGGGGACCTACCTCGCCTCCGGACCGGCGGCGGCCCTGCGGCCCGGGTCCAACGACCTGGCCGTGGCGGTTGTGTGCCACGCGCTCTTTCTCCTCGCGCTGCTCCCCGCCCTGGGCTGCGGCCCCTTGACGGTCCGCCGCCTCCTCCGGGCCCGGAACCGGCTGACGCCCCTGGCTGTGACGCTGGAGGGGGAGGCGCTTTCCCTGGAGATGCCCCGGTGGACGGACTCCCTGCCCTACTCCTCTGTGGAGGCCGTGTTTCGGGTCCGGGGACGCTGGGTTTTCTTCCTCAAAAATCAAAGGGTCCTGCTGCTGCCGGAGCGCTGCCTGACCCGGGGCGGCGCGTATTCCCTGGAGGACTTCCTCCAGGGCCGGGGCCTGACCGTGACCTGTTTGGGAGGCGGAAACGATGGTATTTGAAAATGTGATCCACTACGACCGGGCGTCGGCCCTGGCTCTGGCGGAGGTGAGCAGCCGGGCGCACCGGCGGAAGAGCTTCCTGGTCCGGAGGACCATTCTGCTGGCCGTGGGGCTCGTGGCCCTGGTCTGCGGGGGCACCCTGGTACTGTTCTTCGGGCAGTTGGAGACCTTCAGCCGGGTTATCTGCGTACTGGACCTGATCCTGGGGGGCCTGCTTCTGGGGAAAGGCATCTTCCTCCGCCGGGCCACGGCCTGGAGCGTCCTGCGGAGCGCCACCGGCGGGGAGCGCCGGGTACTGCTCACTGGGGAGGATATCCAGGTAGAGCAGCCCGACGTCAAAAAGGCCGTGTTCTACTACCCCGCCGTGACGGCGTTCTATGAGACGGAGGGCTATTTCATCCTGACCGTGAGCGACAGGACCGCTGTGATTCTGGACAAAGCGGGCTTCACCCAAGGCACGGTCCCGGAGTTCCGGACCTTCATCCAGGAGCGCACGGGAAAGACGGCCCAGTTCGTCGGCCGGGCGTAGGGTGAGATGGTCTTTCGAATCAGGGCGGACTTGACGTCGGAGGACCGGGAGGGGCTGGCGGCGGCTTGCCGGCGCAAGGCCCATCGTGTGCCGGCGCGTGCTGCCCGGAGGCTTCTTTGCCTCTATGTGACGGCTCTGGATATTTTCACCCTGGCGCTCATGATGCCAAACTACGGCGTCTGGAACCCGGCTGTGCTGTTTTTGCTGTTGTGCCTCGGGATTGCCTGGGCAGTCATCTGGCCCTGGGCTCCGGCTCCCTCCAGTCCTGCGCTCCCTCCGGAATGGCAGAGCGCTTCCGTCCGGGCCGCGTTCTTCGGGGACGGGTGCTTCGTGTTCTGGAACGCCTCTGAAAGGACCCGCCTGGGCTATTCGGCCCTCACCGCCGTCTGGGAGGACGGGGGCCGGTTCTATCTCCTCCTCCGGGACCGCCCGCCCCTGGTCCTGCCGAAGCGGGGCCTTGCCGGGGGCCAAATGCCGGAGGACTTCCGGGACTTCCTGGAGCGGGAATCTGGAGGGCCTGTGGAAAGGATAAAATAGCTATGGAGTTTCGATTCGAGACAAGATGCGATCAAAGGGGCTTGACCTTCATGGCCCGGGCCCTGCGCAAGACCATCCGGAAAAAGCGGAGCCGGAGGAGCCACATATTTGGCTGGTGCGTCGTGGTGCTGGCGGCTCTGCTGATCGCCGCGCAGCGGCTGCTGGGCGAACCCTGGACCCTTCGGGACGCCCTGAACTGCGGCGTTGGCCTGGTGTTAATCGCGGTATTGCTTACCGAGGATCGGGTCAACGCTTTCGCCGCCAAAAAGAAAATGCTGCCCGGCACGTCGTCCGCGAAGAGCGTTTTCAGAGAGGACGGCTATACCTCAACCACAGAGGCCGCGTCGACGGAATTTCACTATGAGGCCGTTCAACAGGTATGCGAGACGGCGGATTACTTTGTGCTCCTGTTCAGTCAGCGGCATGGACAGATTTACGATAAAGCAACCCTGAGCGGCGGTACGGTGGAGGCGTTTAGGGCCTTTATCACCGAGAAGACCGGGAAGCCGATTGCATATGTCAAGTAAAAATCAGGTTTACAGAACAGGAAAACGCCTATGGATTTTATCTTTCACATAACAAATTACGACGATCCCGCCCTGGACGCCGAGGCGGCGGAACTCCTCCGCCAGCGCCTGGAGGCGAAGAGCCGCCAGACCGTGCCGGGCGTGTGGAGGGTGACAGACCGCCTGAACGCCCGCGCCTCCAAGGGCCCGGGGCGGGAGACCCGGCGGCGCTACAGGGTCTACGGCGTGCTTTTGATGGCCTTGGGCGTCTTCGCCCTGGTGCCCGGATTGATGGAGCCCCGAATTCCCAGCCTCATCCTCACGGGAGGACTGGCACTGCTTCTGGGCCTCTGGAGCCTGTGCCTTCGGGAGCGCAAGCCCCTCCCGCCCCCGGCCTCCTGCCGGAGGGAGGCGGCTGAGCTGTTGGGGGGACGGCGGGCCGTGGACTGGTCCGAGGCTTCGGTAAAGGTCTGTTTTGACGAAGAGGGCATGACCGTCTCCGCCGGGGAGGGCCGGGAGGCGGTCCCCTATGGGGACATGACCGGCCTGTTCGAGACGGAGCGCCTCTGGCTGCTGGTCTACGGCAAGGACCGGGCGCTGCTGCTGCAAAAGAAGGACCTGGTTTCAGGCACAGCGGAGGACTTCCTGCCCCACCTTCAAGGCAAAAAGGAAAAATAAATTCCCATTTATCATAACAAAGGAGAATCAACATGAAGAAAGAATTACCCAAGGTGTACGAACCCCAGCAGGTGGAGGGCCGCATCTACGAGATGTGGGAGCAGAACAACTGCTTCCAGGGCGACCCGGACCGGACGAAAAAGCCCTTCTCCATCGTCATGCCCCCTCCCAACGTCACGGGCCAGCTCCACATGGGCCATGCCATGGACTGCACCCTCCAGGACATCCTCACCCGCTTCAAGCGGATGCAGGGATACTCCACCCTCTGGCTCCCCGGCGTGGACCACGCCGGCATCTCCACCCAGGTGAAGGTGGAGGAGGACCTGCGGGTCAACGAGGGCCTGAGCCGCCATGATTTAGGCCGGGAGAAGTTCCTCCAGCGGGTGTGGAAGTGGAAGGAGAAGTACGGGAACCGCATCGTCCAGCAGCAAAAGAAGATGGGCGTTTCCTGCGACTGGTCCCGCTCCCGCTTCACCATGGACGAGGGCCTTTCCAGAGCTGTTCGAGAGACTTTCTGTGAGCGATATGAACAGGGCTTAATTTATAAGGGAAGCCGCATCATCAACTGGTGCCCGGATTGCCTTACCGCTCTTTCGGATGTTGAAGTGGAATACAAGGATAAGCCTGGAAATCTCTGGTATATCCGCTACCCCCTCACCGACGGGTCCGGGGACCTCGTCGTGGCGACGACCCGGCCGGAGACCATGATGGGCGATACCGGCGTGGCGGTCAACCCGGAGGACGAGCGGTTCAAGCACCTCGTGGGCAAGACCTGCATCCTGCCCATCATGAACCGGGAGATTCCCATCGTGGCCGACGAATATGTGGAGCTGGGGTTTGGCACCGGCGCGGTGAAAATGACCCCCGCCCACGACCCCAACGACTTTGAGGTGGGCCTGCGGCACAACCTGGAGACCATCCGCTGCATTGCGGACGACGGAAAAATCAATGAAAACGGCGGGCCCTACAACGGAATGGACCGCTATGAGTGCCGCAAGGCCATTGTGAAGGACCTGGAGGAGCAGGGCTATCTGGTGAAAACTGAGGACTACAGCCACAATGTGGGCACCTGCTACCGCTGCAGCAGCGACGTGGAGCCCCTGATCTCCGCCCAGTGGTTTGTGAAGATGGAGCCCCTGGCCAAGGAGGCCCTGCGTGTGGTCAACGAGGGGGAGGTCCGGTTTATCCCCG
>CAMXNV010000044.1 GCA_947245315.1 uncultured Oscillibacter sp.
ATAGCTAAAGCTTTTTAGAACCACCAGCACTGCTGGTGGTTTTCTTTTACAAAAAAAGATGCCCGGGGCGGTCCCCCGGACATCTTCTGGTTCACTTCTTCTTGCCGAACAGGCCCTTGAAAAAGCTGCCCTTCTCCGGGGGCTTTTTCTCCGGCTGCTTCTTCTTCGAAAGCTCCGGGGCGGGGCCGTTTTTCAGGCGCTCCAGGGCCTCCACGGCGTGGCGGAAGTCCTGCCTGGCGGAGGCCTCGTAGAGCTCCCGGGCCCGCTCCACGCTGGGGGGCACGCCCTTGCCGTGCTCGTAGCACCAGCCCAGGAGGTACTGGCCCCGGGGCTGGCCCTGCTCCGCGGCCTGGCGGTACCAGGTGACGGCGTTCTCCCAGCTCTGGGGGACGCCCTCGCCGGTCTCGTAGAGGTAGCCCAGGCTGCAAGCGCCGGAGGCGTCCCCGGCCTCGGCGGCCTTCTGGTACCAGGCGGCGGCCTGGGCGGTGTCCTTCTTCACCCCCTGGCCCGCCTCGCAGCAGCGGCCATAGCTGCACATGGCCCGGGGATAGCCCGCCTCGGCGGCCAGCTTGTAGAGCCGGGCGGCCTCCTCGAGGTCCTGCCCCACCCCCTGGCCGGTCTCGTAGAGATAGGCCAGGCCGCACTGGCCGGGGGGATCGTCCCGCCCGGCGGCCTGGCGGTACCAGGCGGCGGCGGTCTCGAAGTCCTGCTCCACCCCCTGGCCGTCCTCATAGCACAGGCCCAGGCTGCACATGGCCCGGGCGGAGCCCCGCCCGGCGGCCCGCCGGTACCAGCTCACGGCCTCGGCGGCGTCCTGCTCCACGGCCTTGCCGCACTGGTAGAACACGCCCACGCAGAAGAGACCCCGGGGATCCTCCTGCTCGGCGGCCTTGCGGTACCAGTGGAGGGCCCGGTTCAGGTTGGCCTCCACGCCCTTGCCGTGCTCATAGCACCAGGCCAGGCAGCACATGGCCCGGGGGAAGCCCTGCCGGGCGGAGGCGCTGTACCACTTCACGGCCTCCTCCCAGCTCTGCTCCACGCCCTGGCCGGTCTCGTAGAGGAAGCCCAGGTTGCACTGGCCCGGGGGGTTCCCCTGCTCGGCGGCCTGCCGGTAGAGCTCCGCCGCCTTCTCCAGGCTCTGGGGCACGCCCTCGCCCCGCTCGTAGCACACGCCCAGGTCACACAGGGCGGGAACGGAGCCCGCGTCGGCGGCCTTCTGGTATCCGGCGGCGGCCCGGACCTGGTCCTGGGGCACGCCGATGCCGTAGTCATAGGCCCGGGCCACGCTGAACAGGCCCCGGGGGTCCCCCTGCCCGGCGGCCTTCTCGTACCAGCGGAAGGCCTCCTCGGGGTTCTTCTCCACGCCCTTGCCGTACTCATAGCACCAGGCCAGGTTGCACATGCCCCTGGGGAGCCCCGCGGCGGCGGACTTGCGATACCAGTCCACGGCCTGCTCCCAGCTCTGCTCCACGCCCTCGCCGGTCTCGTAGAGGAAGCCCAGGCAGCACATGCCGTCCTCGTCCCCCTGCTCGGCGGCCTGGCGGTAGAGGTCCGCGGCGGCGGTCTTGTTCATGGGGAGGCCCCGGCCCCGCTCGTAGCACAGGCCCAGGCAGAGCTGGCCCCGGGGATAGCCCTGGTCGGCGGCGGACTGGTAGAGCCGGACGGCGGCGGCGTAGTCCTTCTTCACGCCCTGGCCGTGCTCATAGCACCAGGCCAGGTTGCACATGGCCCGGGGATAGCCCTTGTCGGCGGCCTTCCGGTACCAGTCCACGGCCTGCTCCCAGCTCTGCTCCACGCCCCGTCCGGCCTCGTAGAGGAAGCCCAGGCAGCACATGCCCGGGGCGTTGCCCTGCTCGGCGGCGGCGGCGTACCACTTGGCGGCCTGGGCCAGGTCCTGCTCCACGCCCATGCCGAACTCCAGGCAGCGCCCCAGCTCCGTCTGGGCGCCGGGGTAGCCCATCCAGGCGGCGGACTGGTACCACTTGGCGGCCTCCTCGTCGTCCTGGTCCACGCCGCTGCCCCGGCGATAGGCCTCGGCCAGGAGGAACTGGGCCCGGGGGAAGCCCTGCTCGGCTCCCCGGCGGAAGCACTTGAGGGCCTTGTCATAGTCCTGTTCCACGCCGATGCCGTATGTATAGCAGTACCCCAGGTTGGTCAGGGCGGGCATGTACTCCTGCTCCGCCGCCTGGGCGTAGAGCATCACGGCCTGGGTGGGGTCCGCCTCCACGCCCACGCCGGCCTCCAGGCACCAGCCCAGGTTGGTCAGGCCCAGGGGGTCGTTCAGGGCGGCGGCCCGCTGGTAGCAGGCCAGGGCGTCGGTCTCCCGCTTGTCGTCCACGGCCTGGTTGCCCAGGTTCACCCAGTCCCCGGCGGTCATCTCGTCCTCGGTCAGGGCAATAAAGAAGGTCCCCCCGCAGCGGGGGCAGACGTCCGGCTCCTCCTCGGCCACGAAGCCGCAGTCCGGATTCTCGCAGCGATAGAAATCCATGTGTGTTCCTCCCTTACGCATCCGCTCCGCCGCCGAAGACGGGGGAGCTGTTGTATAAATCGTTGAAGCCAAAGGCGCGGCCCCGGTGCTTGAAGCCCGGGAAGGTGTCCAGCTGGACGCCGTGAATGGCCCGGAAAATGCTCTTTTCAATGTTGGGATTGGTCTTTTTCAGCTCCCGCAGGAGGAGCTTGATCTCCTGGCGCTTGCTCTCGCCCACGCCGTCCCCGGAGGCGTCCCGGCTCTCGGTGAAGCGGCAGGCGCACTGGAGGAAGCGCAGATCGTTGTAGTCCCGCCAGCGGAGCACGGCGTCCTCGTGGACGCAGTACAGGGGCCGGATCAGCTCCAGCCCGGGGAAGTTCTTGCTCCGGAGCTTAGGGGGCATGGCCTGGAGCTGAGCGCCGTAGAAGAGGCCCAGCAGGGTGGTCTCGATGACGTCGGAGAAGTGGTGCCCCAGGGCGATCTTGTTGCAGCCCAGCTCCTGCGCTTTCGCGTAGAGACACCCCCGGCGCATCCGGGCGCAGAGGTAGCAGGGATTCTTCTCCACTTGGACGGTGACGTCGAAGATATCGCTCTGAAAGACCGTCAGGGGAACCCCCAGCCGCCGGGCGTTCTCCTCCAGCAGCAGCCGGTTGGCGGGGTTGTACCCGGGGTCCATGGCCAGGAAGACCAGCTCAAAGGGCCGCTCGGTGTGCTTCTGGAGCTCCTGCATCAATTTCGCCAGGACCATGGAGTCTTTGCCGCCGGAGACACAGACGGCGATCCGGTCCCCGGGGGAGACGAGCTCATAGCGCTTGACGGCGGCGATAAAGGGATTCCAGAGGGATTTGCGATAGGTTTTAATGAGACTGCGCTCAGCAATCTCCCGAGGAGAGAGCTCACGGGACATAGAAAACCTCCGGAAAGGGATTTTTAAAAGAAGGTCACAAAGCCGCCTCACGGCACAGCTCCCCGCGCCCCGCGAAACGGCCGGCAAAGCCGCCGTTTCGCCGGAGGGTCCAGGGGACCCAGGTCCCCTGGTTTCTCCGCCCAGCGGAGAAATAAAATTGAATCATTTTCCTGACGACATGCGCGTCAGGAAAATACCTCGACCCCAGCCGCCTTGGGCGGCGGCTCCAGTGACCGACGTCACTGGAGGGGGGAATCCAAAGGGGGGACGAAGTCTCCTCTTTGAGCCCTCACAGCCAGATTGCCCCCAACCGAAAAACCGAAGCGCACATCTTCCGGAACCAGGAGCGCTTGCTCCAGTCCTCCAGGGTGTAGGGGCGGCTCTCGGCCAGGATGCCGTCCAGGTCCTCCAGCAGCTCCTCCACCACGGGCATGTGGTAGAGCAGCACGCCGCATTCGTAGTGGAGCTGGAAGGTCCGGTAGTCCATGTTGGTGCTGCCCACCAGGGCCACCTCCCGGTCCACCATGACGCTCTTGGAGTGGAGGAAGCCCGGGGCGTACTTGTAGATTTTCACCCCGTGGCTCAGCAGCTCCCCCCAGTAGGTCTCGGCCACCATGTAGGTGAACTTGTGGTGGTCCGGCACGCCGGGGATGAACAGACGCACGTCCACGCCGCCGTCGGCGGCGATGCACAGGGCCTTCTGCATGGACTCCTCCACGGCATAGTAGGGCGTGGTGAGGTAGAGCATCTTCTGAGCCGAGGCGATGAGCTGCAAATAGACCTCCTCAATGGGGTTGTCCGGGTTGTTCAGCGGCCCGTCGGTGAAGGGCTGGCAGTACCCCGGGAGCTTCTCCAGCTCGTGGCGGGGCCTGTAATAGTCGTCCTCGTTGTGGAAGGAGCCCCCCATCATCTTCCACATCTGCATGAACTGGGTGGCGAAGCCCCAGACCCCCTCGCCCTCAATGCGGACGGCGGAGTCCTTCCAGTGGCCGAAGCGGACAATCAGGTTGGCGTATTCGTCGGCGATGTTGATGCCCCCGGTGTAGGCAAACTGCCCGTCTATGACGGCGATCTTCCGGTGGTCCCGGTAGTTGAAATAAATCCGGTTGATATAGCGGTGAACGGGGTTGAAGGTCTTGACCTCGATCCCCGCGTTCTGGAGGGCCTGGAGGGACTCGTCGGAGAAGCGGGTGAGGTTGCCGAAGTCGTCAAAGGTGACGTGAATCTCCACCCCGGCGGCGGCCCGCTCCTTGAGCACGGCGAAGATGCGGTCCCAGAGCTGTCCCTCCGCCAGGATGTAGTACTCCAGGAAGATATAGATTTCCGCCCGCTCCAGGTGGGCGATAAGGTCCTCAAAAAACTCAGCGCCCTCCTTGAAGTACGCGGCGTCGGTGTTCCGGTAGAGCAGGAAGCCCCGCTTCTCCAGGTAGCCCGCCAGGCGGCCCCAGGAGGGGGACTGCCGCCGGAGCCGGGCCAGGTTGATCTCGCTGGTCATGCGCTGGCTGTCCCGGCAGGGAATGGAGGGCACCTTCCGCAGGCTGAGCTGCTTGGCCTGGTGGGTTCCGCCCCAGAGGCAGAAGAGGATCATGCCCGACACGGGCATGGCCAGCAGCAGGCACATCCAGACCAGCTTATAGGTGGGGCTGCCGGGGCGCTGGTACACCCGGATGGCCAGGGCCGCGCCGGCGATGAGCAGCAGGGCGTAGACAAAGCTGGAGTATTCCGCCAGGAGGAAGGAGATCAGCAGCGAGGTGGCGATCTGGACGATAACCGTCAGGGCGCACATGGACAGGCTGGTGAAAGCGGAGATCTTCCGCTCGGTCCGCTCCTCGATGGGGGGAATGTGGGGAATGTTTTTATGCATGAAGCCTCACCTCCTGGTTTGCAGTCTCAGCGGTTGACCTTTCTATTATACAAAAAGACAGCCGGGTCTTCAACACCCAAATATTAAAAATAGATAAAATTCGGACAGGGGAGCGCCGGAGCGCCCGGGGAAAATAAGCGGTTGCCAGGCCATCGGAGAGATGGTATAATATTCCGGAGACCAATGGGAAGGACGTGTCCCCATGAAACGTGTGCTGCTTTATCTGCTGGCGGTGGGGCTGCTGCTGAGCGGCTGCCGCCCCCAAGAGGAGGCCCCGCCCGCCGGGGCGCCCGCTGTGGAATCCGTGTCCCTGACCGTCTGGGGCGCGGCGGAGGACCAGGCGCTGATGGAGGAGATCATCGCCTCCTTCCAACGCCGCTACGCCGGTGAGACCAATTTCCAGATCACCTACCAGACCCAGAGCGAGTCCAGCTGCAAGGACGCCCTGCTGGGCGATCTGGAGGGCGGGGCGGACGTCTTCGCCTTTGCCGACGATCAGGTGGCCGCCCTGGCCGCCGCCGGGGGCCTGGACCCCATCGAGAACCCGGGGGAGGTCCAGGGGGCCAGCCTCTCCGCCGCCGTGGAGGCCGCCAGTGTGGACGGGACCCTGTACGCCTATCCGCTGACGGCGGACAACGGCTATTTCCTCTATTACAATAAGGCCTATTT
The DNA here is from genome assembly GCA_947245315.1 of uncultured Oscillibacter sp. Taxonomy (GTDB): domain Bacteria; phylum Bacillota; class Clostridia; order Oscillospirales; family Oscillospiraceae; genus Oscillibacter. The sequence continues at coordinate 5,908 of CAMXNV010000044.1, forward strand.
CTCCGAGGAGGACATCCGGAGCCTGAACCGCATGGCGGACGTAGCCGCCCAGGCCGGGAAGCTGGTGGTGATGGATTGGTCCTCCGCCTGGTATGTCTACGCCTTCTTCGGCAACACGGGCCTGGAGGTGGGCTTGAACGAGGACGGGCTCACCAACTACTGCACCTGGAACAGCACGGAGAACCCCATCCGGGGCGTGGACGTGGCCCGGGCCATGCTGGACGTCGCCGCCAGCCCCGGCTTCGCCAGCCGGACGGACGAGGAGTTCCTCTCCGGCGTGCGGGACGGGTCCGTCATCGCCGGGGTCAGCGGCGTGTGGAACGACGTGGCCGTCCGGGAGGCCTGGGGGGAGGACGCCGGGGCCGCCCGGCTGCCCGCCTTTGTCTGCGCCGGGCAGGAGGTACAGATGGCCTCCTTCTCCGGGTGCAAGCTCATCGGCGTGAACGCCTATTCCCAGCATCCGGAGTGGGCCGCCCGGCTGGCGGAGTGGATCACCAACGAGGAGAACCAGGCCCTCCGCTTCGCGGCCCGGGGCCAGGGCCCTGCCAACGTCCGGGCCGCCAACTCGCCGGAGGTACAGGCCTCCCCGGCCATCGCGGCGCTGCTGGCCCAGTCGGAGTTCTCCCAGCTCCAGCGGGTGGGGGGCAAGTTCTGGGAGCCGGTGGCGGAGTTCGCCCAGAACCTGGCCCGGGGGAACCCCTCCGGCGGGGACCTACAGGCCCAGCTGGACCGCCTGGTTGAGGGCGTCACCGCCCGGTAGCCGAGAGAAGACACGGAGGAGATCGCATGAAGGGAAAGCTGACCTTGCAGCAGCGCCTGGTGCTGCCCATCGTCCTGTTGGGCCTGGTGACGCTGCTGAGCAACCTGCTGGCGGTGTTCAGCATACATAATGTAAACGCCAACGCGGGCGTGATTGTAGATCAATATATGACCAGCGAGGCCCAGCTGGAGGAGATCCGGCGCTCCATGATGGACCTCCACCGGCTGGCCCTGAGCCACATCGTGGCGGCGGACCATGGGACCATGATCCGCCTGGTCCAGGAGATCAAGGCGGAGGAGGCGGTCCTGGACCAGCGGCTGGAGGACTACACGGCCTCCGCCCCCCAGGAGGAGCAGGCCACCTGCCGGGCCCTGGCCGGGGACTACGAGGCCCTCAAGCACGCCCTGGTGTCCCTGGTCTGCGCCAGCGCGGACAGCAAGACCCAGGAGGCCTACGCCATAGCCAACGGCGAGGTGGCCTCGTGCAGCAGCCGGGTGGAGGAGGGAGTGGACCGGCTCTATACAGCCGTCAGCGCCCGGGCGGCGGAGGCCCGGGGGCGGCTCTCCGCCGTATATGTTACCTCCCTGATTACCAGCACCGTCACCCTGGTGCTGGGCATCCTCCTGGTGGCGGCGGCCTTCCGCATCATCCGAAAGTACGTCATCGCCCCCATCCGGGAGGCCATGGGCACCCTGCAAAACAGCGCGGAGCGCATCAGCGGCGTGGTGGGCGAGGTCCGGGACCGGACCCGGACCTCCGGGGACAGCATCCGGAGCCTCTCCGGCGTCACGGGCCAGCTCTCCGCCGCCCTGGAGGAGATCGCCGGGGGCACGGCGGCCATCCGGGCCAGCGCCTCCGGCACCCAGGGGGACGCGGCGGACATGGCCGGGGAGTGCCGGAACATCACCGCCTACTCCACCGACATGCGGGACCGGGCCGAGGCGCTGGAGCGCGGCGCGCGGGAGCGGATGGAGGCCGTCCGGGCCAAGACCGGGGAGATCACCGCCGTCCTGAACGAGGCCATCGCCAAGAGCAGGAGCGTGGACCGGATCGGCATCCTGACCCAGGACATCCTGTCCATCTCCTCCTCCACGGACCTGATTGCCATCAACGCCTCCGTGGAGGCCGCCCGGGCGGGGGAGGCCGGAAAGGGCTTCGCCGTGGTGGCCCGGGAGATTCGGAAGCTGGCGGACGCCTGCTCCGAGACCGCGGGGCACATTCAGGAGGTCAACGGCGTGGTGACCGGGGCGGTGGGCTACCTCTCGGCCAGCGCCCAGGAGCTGGTGGACTACTTCAGCGGCGCGGTGCTGTCCCAATTTGAGGAGTCCGTCCGGTCCGGGCGGCAGTACCGGGAGGACGCCGCGTACATCGAGGGCTGCATCGAGGCCTTCAACACCCGGGTGGAGCGGCTCCGCACCGCCATGGACGAGGTGGCGGGCGCCATCTCCGGCATCTCCGGGGCCATCGACGGCGCGGCCGCGGGCGTCAGCGGGGCCGCGGGCAGCACCCACGCCCTGGTGGACGACATGGCGGGCATCACCCGGCGGATGGACACCAACCAGGAGATCGTCGGGGAGCTCCGGCGGCAGGTGGACGTCCTGGCGAATCTGTAGGGCGCCGCGCCCGGCGGAGGTGAATAGAGCTTCCAAAATAGGGAAAATAAAACTTCTGTCTTGCCAATTGACGGATGGTCACGTATAATAGAAGCAATTGGTTTTGAATTGCCAGCGAACGGAGGTGCCGCAAGTATGTCATGGAAGGACAAGATTTCGTCCCTGCTCTTTGGCTCCAAGGCCGAAGAGGCGGTAGACGAGGAGCAGATCATGGAGCCGGAACACACGCCCCAGGAGGTGGAGGAGGCCCCGGCGGCGGCTGCGGCGGCGGATCCGTCCCTGCTGGAGGTGCCCCAGGACCACCCCATCCGGCAGCTCTACAGCCTGCGGCAGCAGGAGAGCCGGGGCCTGCCCACCCTCCGGCTGTGCATGGATGAGGACGGCGTCCTCCCGCCGGAGGTGGTGGAGAAGGAGAAGAACCGCCTCCAGGCCGCGCTGAAGAGCGTGTGCGGCTCCCGGGTAAAGGCCGCCAAGGGCCGGACCCGGGGCAAGCACAGCAAGAAGAAAGAGGAGGACCCGGAGGAGGAGCCCCTGATTCTGGACGCCCGGCCCTGGGTCTTCCTCTCCTCCGACAAGCTCTATGCCTGGATGGTGGCCTTCCCCCCCATCGGGCCGGGGGAGGAGCTGAACCGGGAGATGATCTGGCAGAGCCTCTCGGAGCACAGCATTACCTTTGGCGTGGACAAGAAGCTGGTGAACCGGATCGCAGGCGAGCGGGAGCGGTACTTCACCCTCTACCTGGTGGCCAGGGGGAAGCCCGCCTTTGACGGGCGGAACGGCAACATCGTGGACCACTTCCCCCGGGCCATCGAGCGGGTCTTGGAGGTGAACGAGTTCGGCCAGGTGGACTACACCTCCCTGAACCTGATCTGCAACGTGGAGGAGGGCCAGGAGATCTGCCGCCTGATCCGCCCCACCGAGGGGGAGCCGGGCCGGACGGTGCAGGACCAGGAGGTCCCCGCCAAGAGCGGGAGGGACGTGCCCCTGCCCAAGGGGCGGAACACCGAGCTCAGCGAGGACGGGGACGCGCTGCTGGCCTCCATCCCGGGCCACGTGGAGTTCACGGGCCACAGCTTCCAGGTGAAGCCCGTGCTGGACATCGACGGCGACGTGGACTTTTCCACGGGGAATATCAAATTCGTGGGAGACGTGAACATCAAGGGAGACGTGCTCAGCGGCTTCTCCGTCCGGGCCATGGGGAACATCCACGTGGGCGGCGTGGTGGAGGCCGGCAGCACCCTGGAGGCCGGAGAGGACCTGACGGTGGTCAAGGGCATCCTGGGGGACGGGAGCACCGTCATCCGGGCCTTCCGGTGCGTCTTCGCCAAGTACATTGAGAACGCCACCATCGTCGTCCGGGAGAACCTCCAGACGGACTGCGTGGTCAACAGCCGCATTTACTGCGACGGGGAGGTGGTGGTCCGCTCCGGCCGGGGCAGCATCATCGGGGGCCGGGTCTGGGCCGCCGGGAAGATCAGCGCCAGCGCCGTGGGCGCCAAGTCGGAGTGCCGGACCACCGTTTCCCTGGGGGGCCTGCCCTGCACGAACTTCGAGCGGGACATGGCCCGGCAGGAGCTCCGGAATCTGAGCCAGGAGCTGGAGCGGCTGGAGGGCCAGCTGGACAGCCCCGCCAAGTCCAGCCTCTTGAGCAAGACCCGGATGAAGCTCTCCGTGGCGGAGCTGAAGCTGAAGCAGATGGACGAGGACCTGGCGGAGGCCAAGGCGGATCCGAAGGAGCAGGAGACCGGGCGGCTGGAGTGCTCCATCGCCTACCCGGGGACGGAGATCGTCTTCGGCAACGAGGTTCTCCGCCTGCGGCATGAGTCCCGCCAGTGCGTCGCCAAGCTGGCCTGCGGCGAGATCGTCATGATGTGATCCCCTGTTGGGAACAAAAAACCGCTGAAATCGTGAGATTTCAGCGGTTTTTCCTGTAAAGGGCGGCCCGTCAGCCCTGGGCCTCCTGCTCCTTGATCATGGGGGGCAGCTGGGAGATCATGTTGTCCATGTCCTCGAACATGGCGCTCTTGGTGGTTCCCAGGCGGCTGGCTTGGTCGATGTGCTTGACCACCTCCTGGTACTGGTCCTTGATCTGGTCAAAGAACTGGCAGAGCACCTGGAGCTCCCCCTGGGAGGCGGCGATCACGCCGGAGATCTCCCGCTGGACGTCCAGGGCCCCCTCGGCGGCGGCGGTGATTTTGCGGAAGCTGCCGCCCGTCTGGGCGACGATGTCCTCGGCCCGGCCCAGGGTCTGCTGTGAGACGCGGATGCTGCCGCTGAGCTCCCCGGCCCGGTCCTCCACGTCGCAGACGCCGGTGTTGACCTCCCCGGCCAGGACCTTGATCTCCTTGGCCAGCTCCTTCACCTGGGCGGCCACCACGGCGAAGCCCCGGCCCTCCACCCCGGCCCGGGCGGCCTCGATGGAGGCGTTGATGGCCAGGATGTTGGTCTGGTCGGCGATGGAGACGATTTTTCCCATGCACTGCTGAATTTCCCGGATGGCGGCCTGGAGCCTGGAGAAGATGTCCGCCATCTCGTCATAGGACTGCTGAATTTCCGTGGAGGTCCGGCTCAGGGATTCCACCTGGTCCTGGGTCTCCTGGACGGTTTGGGAAATCTCCCCCCGGACCTGGCCGAACTGCTCGGCGGTCTGGTCGATGTTGGAGAAGGACTGCCCCAGCTCCTGGAGCTTTTCCTGGAAGTGGTCCGCCCCGCTCAGCACGCTGGAGAAGGTGGCTCCCACCATGCTCAGCTCCGAGAGGGAGGCGACCTCCTTCTTGACCAGCTCCTTTTGGTATTCCTTCAGGCTCTCCGCCACATGGAGAATCGGATAAAGGCCCTGCTCGGCGGGGAGCGGCTCCGGCCGCTTCCTGCTCTTTCCTGCGAATAACATTCCGAAGCCCCCCCTTACTCAAAGACCACGCAGGTCATGGACTGGTTGACAAAGCGGTTGTTGTAGTGCTCCCCGTAGCCGACGACGCCGGCGTGGCAGCCCAGGGACGCCATCTCGCGCAGATAGGTCTGCATATATCCCCGCTCCGAGAAGAGCTTGTAGCGAAACAGGCAGTTCACCGAGAAGACCGCCGAGCGCCTGGGGAACTCCCGGGTGATCTGCTGAATGGTCTGCCGGGTGATGGCCTGGTAGTCCCCCAGCTCCAGGAGGATCAGCACGTCGGAGTCGTTCACCTGGCGGAAGCAGGCCAGGGCGTTCCCGTTGACCTCTTTGATGGAGATGATGCAGGTGTCGTCCCCGTTGATTTTCCCGAAGGGGTTTTGGAAGGTGCGGGTTAAAATCTCCTCGTCCGTCACGTGGAGAATGCTCTTGTAGACCTGCTTGGCGGGCTTGCCGTTGAGGGAGCCCAATATGTAGTTGGCCCGGTCCGTATTGGAGGCGATGAACCGATAGTCCCCCAGCTGGTGATAGATGTTCTCCTTATAGGTTTTCACCCGTCCGTTCTGGTTCCGGACCAGGGCGTAGGCCACGGCGTCCCGGTAGACCCTGCCGTTGGCGGAGACCCGGCCCTCGCCTCCGGTGCCCCCCACCAGGGAGACGCCCCGGCGCCGGAGGGCGGTGTAGATAGTGGTCAGGGCGCAGGCGTCGTTTCCGGTGCAGAAGTCGATGCACACCGTGTCCTGGGCGCCGCCGCCCACGGCCTGTAGGTCCCGCTCCAGCCGCCGGATGTATTTCACGGGCATGGTGGACACCTGCTCCAGCACGTTGGCCGCGGCGGAGACCCCGTCGGAGAAGGCGATGACGCTCACCCCGTTTTCAATGACCTTCACCTGGTAGCTCATGCCGATGCAGCCGATGCTGGGGACGCCGGGGAAGCGCCGCTCCAGGGCCGCCACGTGGGCTTCAAACTGGGAGTCGTTTGACAACAGCATAATGAACTGGGGGCTGCGGAGCCCGCTGACCGCTTCCTCCAGATTTCCGCTGGGGCTCATGCCGATAAATTGCTTCACAACGCTGTCTCCTCTCGATGATTCTAAGGGATTTCATTATACTGGAATGGGGCGGGTCTGTCAATACGTGGAGAGGGCGGGGAGTGTCCAACTGCGCATTTTATCAGGGGATGGGCCGTAGGGGCGGACCTGTGTGTCCG
>CAMXNV010000045.1 GCA_947245315.1 uncultured Oscillibacter sp.
CAAACCCCTTTTCGCAGAATTTCATTCTGCGGCTACGCACCGTTCCGGCACTTTTCTCGCCCACACTTCGGCGGGATTTTTGAAAAACGGGGAAATTGGCATTCCGGCAAAATCTCAAACCCCTGCCTGTCCTCGACAAAAATTTACGCAAAGCTATTGACAGGAACATCCGTTTGTGATATCATGATAAAAAACAAAATGCTGCACATATTTTTTGCGCAGATACATAGACCGAACCACAGCGTTTTTGCTGGGGTCGGTCTTGTTGTATCTGCGTTTTTTGTTTTTGAAGGGAGGCTGGACAATGGAGAAAATCAAGACGGAGGAAACCGGGCGCAAGCGGGGCAGACCGAAGCTGGACGCCCACATCACCGAGGAATACGCCCCCAGCAGACGGTAGGCATTGAACAAGATGTATTTGAGCAAGGGCAAAGGTTTCCTCGTCAATCAGCGGTTCGTGAGTGTTGGGAAAGAAATACCGCTTGTCCTCCGCATTTTTCCGTGTCTTTTTGAACTTATACGATACCTTGTATGTTTTCGCCGCAACGGTGTGGCCCAAATACTCCTGCCGGGTGAGAATGTCATACAGTGTTTTGTCCGGCCAGTTGTACCAAGCGTTCAGTTGGGGGCGGGGATGCTGTGTTCTTCCCATCCGGCGGTAGCGGAGTTCACCAGCGGTCAAAATCTCGTTGTCCCGAAGCCAGTTCTGGATTTCACACATACGGTCGCCCCGCACATACATGGCGAAAATCTGCTTGACAACATGGGCCGTTTCCGGGTCAGGGATTGGGCGAACAAGAATACTCCCTATTAAGTGCAAATCAATAGTAGCCCCGAAATAAAAGTAAACAAAAAGCAAGAGAAGAAAAGATAAGGAAAAAGAGGCCGGAAAGAGAACGGACGAGGGAAGCGGATTGAAAGCCGGAATGAATCTGCAACCAATTGAAAAAAGACTCAATAGGCTGTCTGCAAGAGGCAGCAGAAGAGTTAAAACAGCCGCCGAAAAGAAAAGTATCCGTTGGTTTCTTCTTTCTGGGGTAATCAGCTCGATGCTTCGGTCATTCCGAAGCGAGGCGGCCCACGCCGCATCCGCGTAAGCCCGGTTAGCAAACAGCTTTCCGTGTGAAACAGGGGCACAATCAAGATCGGTTTGCCTAGCCGCCCAAAGATCGCAAAGAGAGGCTTGACTGATTTGGAAAGCACAGGGAAACGGCAGTTTTCCCGGTCGGAGCATCACAAAAGCGTGGAGCTTGACCCCGTTACCATTCTTTGCGTGCGGCATTGTAACACTTGCTGCACAGCGGTTTTCCACCCTTAACCCCGGTGCTGTTGGAGCTTCTGGCCAGCATATTTTATCTTGCCGCTTCCCTGCTGTTTCCTCACCTTCTATTTTGCCGCAAAACACCAGACCAGGCCATCCCCTGGAACCTCAGCAATCCTGGGATAAAGCCCCCTACAATCAATCTGCTGATAAGACACACCCGAGGGGGGATTACCAATTGGAGACCGCAAAGGACTAGAAAATTTCCACGTTTTGCCGAAATTTCCAGGGCTTTCTTATGGATTTCGACAGAAAGCCCGGTTGGGACGTGCTATCATCTGGGTAAAGAAGCCGGAGCGTTTCACCGGCGGAGGCCCGGGAGCCGGGGGACGTATCGTTTAAGCGGAAAAGGGGAAGACTATGGAAATCCAGGTAAAGAGCGCGGACCGGAACCTGCTGCTGGAGCTCAGCGGGGAGCTGGACCACCATGGGGCCCAGGCCGCCCTCCGGGAGCTGGAGGAGGCCCTGGATGCGGCCCTGCCCCGGAAGCTGGTGCTGGACCTGTCGGGGCTGACCTTCATGGACAGCTCCGGCATCGCGGTGATCCTGCGGGCCCGGCAGAAAATGCAGCTTCTGGAGGGCAGCCTGCTGGTGCGGGGGGCGCCCCCCCAGGCCCGGCGGGTGCTGGACGCCGCGGGAATCAACCGCCTGGTGGCCATCAAGGGCGGCTGAGGGCCGCCCCGGGGATAAGAGGAGGTTTACATAATGAGGACCAAGGCAGTGAATGAAGTGACCCTGGCGTTTCCCAGCCGGAGCCGGAACGAGGGCTTTGCCCGCTCCGCCGCGGCGGGCTTTGCCGCCCAGATGGACCCCACCCTCAATGAGCTGGAGGACATCAAAACCGCGGTCAGCGAGGCGGTGACCAATGCCATTGTCCACGGCTACCCGGAGGACATCGGCCCGGTGATCCTGAAAATCCGGGTGCTGGAGGGGAACGTGCTGGAGCTGACGATTAAGGACCACGGCCGGGGCATCCCCGACGTGGACAAGGCCCGGCAGCCCATGTTCACCACCGGCGGGGAGGAGCGCAGCGGCATGGGCTTTACCATCATGGAGAGCTTTATGGACAAGGTGACGGTGCGGTCCGCCGTGAACAAGGGGACCACGGTGGTGCTGCGGAAGCGGCTGGCTCCCCGCGTGAAGAAATGAGCGCCGCCCTGGAGCTCCTCCGGGCCGCCCAGCAGGGGGACCGGGAGGCCTGTGAACAGGCGGTGATTGAGAACAACGGCCTGATCTGGAGTGTGGTCCGGCGCTACTATGGCCGGGGGGTGGAGCCGGACGACCTGTATCAGCTGGGCTGCCTGGGCTTTTTGAAGGCGGTGCAGGGCTTTGACTTCGAGTACGGCACCTGCTTTTCCACCTATGCCGTGCCCAAGATCGCCGGGGAAATCCGCCGCTTCCTCCGGGACGACGGGGCGGTGAAGGTGGGGCGGAGCGTCCGGGAGCGGGCCCAGACCCTCTACGCCGCCCGGGAGCGGCTCCGCCACGAGCTGGGCCGGGAACCGGCCCTGTCGGAGCTGGCGGAGGCCACGGGCCTGACGGTGGAGGAGATCGCCCAGACGGACCTGGCCACCGGCCCGCCGGAGTCCCTCCAGCAGGAGACGGCGGAGGGCATGACTCTGGAGGGCTCCCTGGGGACGGAGGCCCCGGAGGAGGGATTGGTGGAGCGCATCGCCCTCCGGGAGGCCATCGACCGCCTGCCGGAGAAGGAGCGGATGACCATCCTGCTCCGCTACTTCAAGGGGCTGACCCAGGAACAGACGGCCCGGGTGGTGGGCGTGTCCCAGGTGCAAATCTCCCGCCTGGAGCGCCGGGGGCTCAAGCGCCTTCGGGAGAGCTTCGAGGAGTAACCGAATCTTAAAAAACACGGGACCTCCCAGCGGCTCTGCCGCTGGGAGGTCCTTTGTCTTTTGAAAGAGATTATCAAGGGGCCCCCGTCTCCGGCGGCTCCATCAGTGGAATCGGCTGGTCCGGGAGGCCGAGGGACCCGGCGGCGGGGCGGAAATAGGACGCGTCCTGGAACTCCGTCATGGTGGCCCAGTAGCGCTTGGGCATGTTGCTCATGCGGAGGCGGGGGTTCTCCCGCTCCCGGATGGCGATGGTGTCGTAGAACCGCTTCCACAGCAGCCGGTAGTGGGCCTCCGCCTCGTCCGGCGGAGCCATCTGAAAGTCCGCCAGGGGGCGGATGGCCCACTGGCCGGGGACGTGGAAGAGGGCCTCCTTGTGGGTGCGGTCGTAGAGGAAGAAGCGCTCTCCTTGGAGCCGGGCCCCAAAGTGCCCGGCCAGCAGGGGGAGAACCCGGTTCTTAGGCTGAATCTCCCCGCCCAGCACGCCCCCCAGGTCCGAGAAGCGGACGAAGCCCTTGAGGAGATGGGCCTCGCCGTTGAGGTGCTGGACGGCCCGGAGGACGGGATACAGGACGTCGTCGGATCGGTCCCGGAGGAAGCCGGGGCCCTCTTCCAGCAGCTTGGCGATGAGGCGGAAGAGATGGAGCTCCCGGTCCGGCAGACAGGTGAGGAAGCCCCGCCGCAGCAGGACGGCGGCCTCCGGAGACAGGGCGGCCACCTTCCGCAGCACCCGGGCGGCGTGGCCGGGGTCCGTGGAAACCTGCCGGGAGTCGAAGAGGGTGTAAAGCGCCTCCTCGCCGGAGGAGAAGCCGGCGGGGGGCTCCCTGTGGGCGTAGCTGTCGAAGACGCAGGAGAGGAAGCCGTCGAAGCTGCCGTCGTAGCAATAGATCACGTCCATGGCGGGAAATGCCTCATGGGCCCGGCGGGGGCACGGCACCCAGCTTGTGGAATTGATACCAGGCCCGGATGTCCCCCTCCGGCGCGGCGTCCAGGGCCAGCAGCGTCTCCAGGGCAAATTCCAGGGCCGCCGTCCCGTTGGCGGTGACCAGCGTCCCGTCCCGGACGGCCTGCCGGGGGAGGAAGAGGGTCTCTCCCATGTAACGTTCTCCGGCCCACCGCTTCAAATCCGCCAGGTCGTTGCAGGTGTGGCGCCGTTGGTTCAGCAGCCCGATGGTCCCCAGGAACCCGGCGGCGTCGCAGATGGCGGCCACCACGGCGCCCCGGTCAAAGGCCCGCCGGACCAGGGGCTCTACCAACTTGGCCCCGCCGCTCCGCCAGGACTGTCCCCCGACGAGGATCAGCCCCTCTGGGCGGTCCGGGATGTCCTCCAGGCCGCAGTCCGGCAGCAGGGTGAAGCCGCCCATGGAGCGGACGGGCGCTCTGCGGAGGGAGGCCGTCCGCACCTGGTGGCCGAAGCCGGTGAGGGCGGAGGCGAGATAGGCTGCCTCCCACTCGGCGTATGGCTGGAGGAGAAGAAAGCAAACCAGCATGGGACGCTCCTTTCGTCACGAGAATCCCGCCGGGCCGAAGAGAGAGAGCTGCTCCATCTCCGGCTGGGGCAGCCGCTCCGCGGCCATGAGGGCCCGGAGGGCGCTGTCCTGGGTGAACCGGAGGCCCTCCGCCGTCTTTCCCGAGGCGGTGAGAAAATACTGGGCCCGCTTCATCACCACCCCCAGCCGTTTCAGCTGGTCCACGTGGAGGGGCCCCACCCGCCGGGCGCTGAGAATCCGACGGGCGGAGGTCACCCCCACCCCGGGAATCCGCAGCAGCGCCTCGTAGGCCGCCGTGTTCACCTCCACCGGGAAGAACTCCGGGTGGGCCAGGGCCCAGCCGCACTTGGGGTCCACCCGGGTGTCGAAGTTCCCGCCGTCCAGCAGCTCCTCCGCCCGGAAGCCATAGAACCGCAGCAGCCAGTCCGCCTGGTAGAGCCGGTGCTCCCGCAGCAGGGGCGGCTTGACGTCCTTGGCGGGGAGGAGGGCGTGTTCCACCACCGGCACGTAGGCGGAATAGAACACCCGTTTCAATCCGTAGCGGTCATACAGGCCCTGGGTCAGCCGGAGGATGTGAAAGTCCGTGTCCTGGGTGGCCCCCACGATGAGCTGGGTGCTCTGCCCGGCGGGGGCGAAGCGGGGGGCGTGGCGGTACTTCACCAGCTCCTCCCGGCTCTGGCGGGCCCGGGCCTGAATCTGTCCCATGGGGGCCAGAATGGCCTTCTTCGTCTTGTCCGGAGCCAGGGCCTTGAGACCCGTCTCCGAGGGCAGCTCGATGTTCACGCTGAGCCGGTCCGCCAGGAGGCCCAGGCGCTCCACCAGCTCCGGCGAGGTGCCGGGGATGGCCTTGGCGTGGATGTAGCCGTTGAAGCGGTGGGTCTCCCGGAGGAGGGCCAGGCAGCGGATCATCAGCTCTGTGGTGTAGTCCGGGCTCCGGAAAACCCCGGAGGAGAGGAAGAGACCCTCAATGTAGTTCCGCCGGTAGAACTGAATCGTCAGGTCCGCCAGCTCCTCCGGGGTGAAGGCTGCCCGCCGGGCGTCGTTGCTCCGGCGGTTGACGCAGTATTTGCAGTCGTAAACACAGCGGTTGGTGAGGAGAACCTTCAAAAGGGTGACGCAGCGCCCGTCGGCGGAGAAGCTGTGGCAGCAGCCCGCCAGGGAGGTGGAGGTGTTGCCCAGATAGCCGGGCTTGGAGGTCCGGTTCCCGCCGCTGGAGGTACAGGCGGCGTCATATTTGGCGGCGTCGGTGAGGATGGTCAGCTTTTCCAGGACGTCCATTGGGTCTGCTCCAGGCGGTTCCATAGCCGGACGTTCCAGGCGGGGGGAAGGACGGCGTTCCCCACTCCCCGGCGGGAGGGCCGCTCGATGAGGTCGATGAGGCGGAAGAGCTGGGCGGTGAGAAAGGCCACGCCCACGATGGTGAGGAAGAGAGTCCAGGCAGTCATAGGGAAAACCTCCTTGTTGCCCAGGGTCGGGCGGAATAGAAATTTTGTTCGAGTACTATTGTAACTCGAACAGAAGTTCCTGTCAAGGGGGAAGGTGAAAATAGAGGGGATATTTTTCCCTTCAAAGTGCGAATCAATAGCAGCCCTGAAATAAAAGCAAACAAAAAGTAAGAGAAGAAAAGAAAAGAAAAGAAAAGGAAGACGAGGCCGGAAAGAGAACGGACGAGGGAAGCGGAAGTTTTCCCCGCCGGAGCATCACAAAAGCGTGGAGCTTGACCACGTGGTACCATTCTTTGCGTGTGGCATTGTAACACTTGCCGCACAGCGGTTTTCCAACCTTAGCCCCGGTGCGGTTGGAGCGTCTGGCAGCATAATGGGGCGGGAATCCATGGCAAACCGATGGGGATTCTCCGTATCTGTAAATTGGGGACAATATCTGTAAATTGGGGACAATTGTTGTTGCTTTGGCGATGTAATTCGTCTCTAAATCTGCGGTCATTGCATTGGCAAATGGTGCAGTACCATTCGATGAGTTTTGTTTTCACAAAATCATTCTCATCCTTTTTGCGCCATTTGTCTTTATTTTTTTGTGTTCTACTATTGATTTGCACTTAATAAAATGCAAAATGCATAAACAGACACCCCCCACCCGCCTCCAGGGTTGACAAATGTCTACCTCTCTGCTATGCTATAGGTAGACATCCGTATACCGATCTGCGGGAGGTGTATTTTATGAGGATCGATCTGTCCAACAGCGAATGGAAGCTGATGCGCTGCCTGTGGGACCAGGCTCCCCGGACCATCACGGAGCTGACGGCGGCCCTTCGGGAGGAGACCGGCTGGAGCAAAAACACCGTCATCACCATGCTGGCCCGGCTGGAGGCCAAGGGGGCCGTCCGCCACGAGGCGGGGGAACGGGCCAAGCGCTACTACCCCGCCCTCCGGCGGGAGGACGCCGTCCGGGACGAGACGGAAAGCTTTCTCTCCAAGGTCTATGGCGGCAGCTTGGGGCTCATGATGAGCGCCATGGTGGAGAGCCGCCGCCTGTCCGAGGAGGACATCTCGGAGCTGGCCGCCATCCTGGACAAGGCGGGAGGTGAGGCGCGATGAGGGAGATTCTGCTGACCTCCTCCGCCCTGATCCTGGCCCTGCTGGCCCTCCGGCGGCTGTTCCGGAAGACCCTGTCCCGCCGGGCCCAGTACGCCCTCTGGGGCCTGGTGCTGCTGCGGCTGCTGGTGCCGGTCAACCTTCCGGCCGTGGATTTCAGCCTGCTGACGGCGGCGGAGCCGGTGGTGTCCGGCGCCGGGGGCCGGTCCCTCTACATGGAGCCCCACCGGGTCACCCTGACCGCCCCGGAGGGAGAGACCCCCTTCAGCTACACGGACGACCCCCGGATCGCCCTGGGCCCTTCCTCGGAGGACAACGTTTACAGCTTCACCAACCGCAATCAGGTGGTCCACAAGGTGGAGTACGCCCGGCAGATCGCCCTGGAGGACCTGTTCCGCGCTGTCTGGTACGGCGGCATGGCGGTGATGGGCTGCTGGCTGGTCCTCTCCAACCTCCTCTTCTGGCTGAGGCTCCGAAGGAACCGAACGCCCTATCCCGTGGAGGGGACCTCCCGCCGGGTCTACCTGGTGGAGCGGGGCCTGCCCTCCCCCTGCCTCTTCGGGCTGTTCCGGCCCGCCGTCTACCTGACCCCCGCCGCCCTCCAGAGCCCCGACTGCCTCCGGCACGTCCTGGCCCACGAGGAGACTCACGCCCGGCACCGGGACCCCCTCTGGTCCCTCCTCCGGGGCGTGTGCCTGACGGTCTACTGGTTTGACCCCCTGGTCTGGTGGGCGGCCCTGGCCTCCCGGACGGACTGCGAGCTGGCCTGTGACGAGGGGGCCCTTCGCCGCCTGGGGGAGGCGGAGCGGGTGCCCTATGGCCGGACCCTGCTGTCCCTGATCCCCGTGCGCAAAACCCCGGCCAATCCCCTGCTCTCCGCCACCACCATGACGGCGGGGAAGCGGCAGCTCCAGGACCGGATCACCCGCATTGCCGAGAACCGGACTTACTTGGGCCGGGCGCTGTTCGCCGCCGTGGCCCTGGCGGCCCTGGTCTGCGCCGTCACCTTCACCGGGGCCAAGCAGGCGGAGCCCTCCTCCTTTGAGTTTGACACCGTGGACCAGGCCGTGGCCGCCGTGGCGGAGGAGCTGGCGGCCATGGAGGACCCGGAGTATTCCCTGCCCGTCTTCGTGGTCTACACCCCGGAGAACCCGCCGGAGCACTTTGACCTGGACGGCGGCGAGCTTCTCCGGGTCTACTGGTACACCTACGTCATGCTGTCCTCCAACCTGTCGGACCCCCTGGGCCGCCTCTGCTCCCTCTACCGGCTGGACCCGGACGCGGATTCCATCCCCGCCAACGCGGAGCTTCTGGGCAGCGACGGCCGGTATCAATACGCCCTGGCCCGCGTCGGCTGGGCCCCGGAGCTGAAGCAGGGCCAAACCGAGGGCATGTCCCTGCTGAACCGGGCGGCGGGGCGGATCCGGGAGGCGGTTCTGTCCTGCGCCAGCCTGAACCGGGAGGCGGCCCCCCCGGGCTGGGAGCCCTTATACACCATTCCCCTGGACGGCCTGGAGCCCTATGAGCCTCAGGCGGCGGCGGAGCTCCCCTTCCCCTATGGCTCCCCGAAGATGCTGGGGGGCCTGGAGGACCCGGAGCATGTTCTGGGAGACTACGGACTGATGTTCTTCGAGGGCGGGCCCCCGGCCTCCATGGGCGGCGAGGTCTTCGCCGGGGTCCAGCACCTGGCCAGGAGCTCCTTCCCCACGCCCTTCTGGTCCTTCCGCCCCGGGGCGGGGGGAAAATACAGCGCCTCCCTCTTCCGGAACCTCCTGGGCCACGACGGCTTCTGCATCACCTACCACGCCAACGACGGCCCCCGGACCCTGACGAACGAGTACTACTACCTGAACGAGGAGGGCTGGCCCGTCCTCCTGGCCCGGCTGGAGGGCTACCCCCAGCGGGTGGACCTGGACGGCGACGGGGTGGACGAATTGGCCTCCAACAGCTTCGGCGAGGACTGCCTTTTCTTCCGCCGGGACGGGAAGCTCTACCGGGCGGACCTGCGGCCCCTGCTGCAAAGCGTCTGGCCCACCTACGCCGATTTCTACTTTGAAACCTGGGACCCCGCCGCCCGCTCCCTGGCCGTCTCCGCCTGGTCCGGCGGCCCGTCCTACGCCGCCGTCCAGTCCAGGGTCTCCCGGGCGCTGTACTTCGACGGGGAAAACCTTCTGGTCTACAACGACCAGCGGAATTTTGACAGCCACATTCTGAACTGGCCGGACCTCCCCGCCGTGGTCATCGACGCCGCTCTGGAGGAGGTGCAAAAGGCCTTTGAGGACGCCGGGGAGCCCTATGACGGCTGGCGCATTGTCTGTCTTGAGGGACCCCGGAACCTGGAGCTGGCGGGGGTGGTCTTCCCGGTCTTCCGCGTCCGCTACGAGTTCCACTCGCCGGAGCCACAATACTCCCAGGCCCTGGACAGCCGGGACTCCTGGGTGGACCCCTGCTATCCGGAGGGCCTCTATCTGGTCTTCCGGGAGGACGCCCCGGAGCCCTACGTCACGAAGCGGGTCTATCAGTTTGCCATGCGGCAGAACCCCTGGCCCTCGGCGGAGCAGCTCCCCCAGCGGCTCTCCCAAATTCCCCTGGGGACCGGGACGCTTGAGGCGGAGTCCGCCGCCTCCGCCGCCGCCCTGGCCCAGATGGTAATGGACCGCCTGATGGAGGCGGACACCGTCAACATGAATCTGCTGGTCCCCAAGGGGGGCGGGCGCTGCGACGCGGACCCCCGGGCGGGGAACGGGCTTTCCTATGCCACCGGCTTTATCTCCGATTTCGACTGGAGCTTCGCCGAAGACCCCGAGGACATGCCCGCCACGTCCCTGCTGCTCATGAGCGGTGATCTGAGCCTCCGCTTCTGGCCGGACAGCAGTCTGGTTCTCCTCTCCACTCCCCAAGAGGTCACCTGGCTCCGGGCGGAGCCCAACGGCAACCCGGAGTGGGTCACCACCGCCGGCATTTTTGAAGCCATGCGCCTCTGGTACGACGAGGCGCAGATGGAGAGCCTGTCCGCCGTTGCTCCCATCCCCGACCGGGGGCAGAGCCGGGAGGAGATTGTCCTGGCCTGGGCGGACGCCTTTGAGGGGGCCAAGCTGAACGCCGCCCCCGGCAGTCAGTACGCCTGCACCTACGTGCGGAATCAGGACATCTGGTTCCCGGACTGGCTGGACGAGCTGAGCCCGGAGGAGCTGGACCGCTTCTATCCCGCTGGGACCAAGGGCCATGAGCGCTTTGCCTTTGCCTACTCCACGGTGTTTGTCCCGGAGAACGACAAGGCGGCCCACTATTTGATGGCTGGCAACACAGGCCCCTACGAGGGCGGGGACGCCCCCGCCGGAGCGCAGGTATACAGCCGCTGCGGCTTCATGTACCTCACAGAGAATGGCTGGCACTGCGACAGCATCGGAACAGGCTGGTAGTTACTTTTCTTGAAAGAAAAGTAACCAAAAGAACTTTAGCGCGCTGCCGGATCCGGCAGTTGCGTCGGCCGAAGCGACGACAACATAGATGGGCTCTTGCAGAAAGCTTTTTGTCTTTTCTTGTGGGAAATTCCTATACAAGTGCGCAAAAAAGGGTGGTCCCTTCCTTAGGGACCGCCCTTTCCTTACGCAGCGCTAAAAACACGGCGTTAGAACAAAAACGCGTCGGCGATGCCCCAAGCCAGCCAAGCCCCGCCCAAGGCCACAGCGGCGCACACCGCCGCCCCAATTGCAAAGCCCGCCGCCGGGAGCCTGTGACCCTGGCTCAGCAGCCGCCGGGCCTCACAGAAGCAAATGCAGGTCAGCGTGCCGCCGCCCACAGCGCCCATGACGCCGAACCCCAGCACCAGTCCCACGTCCTCACTCCCCCATCACCTGAAACACGATGTCCCGCACCCGGTCCCGGGTGTCGCACTCCACCAGGGTCAGGTTCTGCCAAGGGCCCACGGTCAGCTTTCCCTCCACGAAGGGCACGGTGATGAAGGGGGACAGCAGCGCCGCTTTGATATGGGAGGACCCGTTGTCGTCGTGCCAGGTCTCGTGGTGCCAATAGGGCACGACGTGGCCCTGCTCGTCCAGGTAGGGGGAGAAGACGTCCAGCGCCGCCTTCAAGTCGTGGTTCACCATGCCCGGCTCGAACTCCAGGGTGGTCAGCCCCGCCACGCCGCCGGTGGTGAAGCCCGTGACAATCCCGGCGGAGATGCCGTGCTCCCGGCACGCCGCCGACACCGCCCGCTGGAAATCCTCCGTCACGTCGATCATGCCCATGTGGGCCTTGGTCCGGTAGGTCTTCTTTTCCGTGTAAACTGCCATGCTCCGGCCTCCTCTGTTCGTTTTTTGTATTGTAACGCCGTTTCCCCTGTGATACAATGGGTTTGAGCAAGGTTCCTCAAAAAATGGGAACCGGGCAATGCCCTGAGAGGAGGACCGGCCTATGGGACCCGGCGTGGTCACCGTGGACCTCCACGGAAAAAACACCTATCAGGCCAAGGTGACGGTGGACGCCCTGCTCCGCCGCGCCGGAGGGGGAACCTACCGTCTCCGGCTGATCCACGGCTGCCACGGCGGCACGGCCCTCCGGGACTTTCTCCGGCAGACCTACGGCGCTCACCCCAAGGTCCGCCGCCTGCTCCTCTCCCCCGACGGCGGGACCACGGAGCTGGTCCTGCGGGAATATGTCTGAACCACCCTGCTCCCAAGCTAAAACCCCCTTCCCGGGAAGGGGCCAGGAGGTGCGCTATGCGCGTTGCGCTGATTCAAATGCCGGTGACGGCGGACAAGGACCGGAACATCGAAACCGCCTGCCGGAAGCTCCGGGAGGCCAAGGACCGCCGGGCGGACGTCGCCGTGCTGCCGGAGATGTTCTGCTGCCCCTATGACAACGCCTGTTTCCGGGCCTACGGCGAGGAGGCGGGAGGCCCCGCCCAGGCCGCCCTCTCCGCCCTGGCGGCGGAGCTGGGCCTTTACGTCGTGGGCGGCTCCCTCCCGGAGCTGGAGGGGGACCGGGTTTACAACACCAGCTTTGTCTATGGCCGGAGGGGGGAACTCCTGGCCAAACACAGGAAAGTTCACCTCTTCGACATCGACGTGGAGGGGGGCCAGCGCTTCCTGGAGTCGGAGACCCTCTCCCCGGGGAACGCCGTCACCACCTTTGAGACGGACTTCGGCGC
>CAMXNV010000046.1 GCA_947245315.1 uncultured Oscillibacter sp.
GCGCCCCCGTTTTCTCTCTTCCACCGTGCACGGCGCATTCTCTCTTTTCGCAAAACAAGGGCCCCCGCCGCAACCCAGCGAAGCAGTTGCGGTGGGGAGAGGAGGAAGGAATGGAGCGGGTGGAGTCGTCGCCGCAGGCGGCGACGTAGCGGAGCGGAATTTCTTCCGACGAAATGGGGGGTGCATTGCACCAGCCATCGCTGACCACCAATCCCCCCCCGCCCGCAAGGGCGAGCACCTGCCCCCTCCCCTGCCAAAGGGAGCAAAAACCCCTCTTGCAATTTCCTTTTGGTGGCGCTATAATTTAAAGCGCTAAATCGCCCCTACTAAAAAGGAGGAACCCCTCATGAACTTCGTCTTCATCTCTCCCAACTTCCCCGAGGCCTATCGCTGGTTCTGCATCCGCCTGCGGGAGAACGGCGTCAACGTCCTGGGTGTGGGAGACGCCCCCTATGAATTTCTCCACCCGGACCTCAAACGCGCCCTGTCCGAATACTACCGGGTGGACAGCCTGGAGAACTACGACCAGGTCCTTCGCGCCCTGGGCTACTTCACCGGCCAGTATGGCAAAATCGACTGGGTGGAGAGCAACAACGAGTACTGGCTGGAACTGGACGCCCAGCTCCGGACCGACTTTAACATCACCACGGGACTCAAGTCCCACGAAATCGAGAAATACAAGAGCAAGCTGGCCATGAAGGAGTACTACCGGAAGGCCGGGCTTCCCTGCGCCCGGTGCGCCCCCGTCACGGACCTGGAGGCCGGACTGGACTTCGCCCGCCAGGTGGGCTACCCCATCATCGTCAAGCCCGACAACGGCGTGGGGGCCATCGCCACCTGGAAGCTCCAGAGCAACGAGGATATGATCTCCTTCTTCCAGGACCCCCCGCCGGTGCAGTACCTGATGGAGGAGTTCGTCTCCGGCTCCGTCACCACCTATGACGGCGTGTGCAACTCCCGGGGCGAGGTTCTCTTCGCCGCCAGCCATATCACCCGGAACTCCATCATGGACATGGTCAACGAGGGCGTGCCTACTTACTACTATGTAGACAAGGAGGTCCCCGCCGACGTGGAGGCCGCGGGCCGGGCCACCCTGAAGGCCTTCGGCGCCTCCAGCCGCTTCTTCCATCTGGAGTTCTTCCGCCTCACCGCCTCCAAGCCGGGCCTGGGCCGGGTGGGGGACATCGTGGCCCTGGAGGTCAACATGCGCCCCGCCGGGGGCTTCACCCCCGACATGCTCAACTTCGGCCAGAGCGTGGACGTCTATCAGATCTGGGCGGACATGGTGGCCTTTGACGAGCTCCGCCACACCTACGACGGTCCCCACAGCTACTGCGTCTACGCCGGACGGCGGGACGAGAACCGCTATGTCCTCTCCCTCCCCCAGCTGGAGGCCCGCTGCGGCCAGCACGCCCGGCTCTTCACCCGGATGCCCGACGCTCTGGCGGGCACTATGGGCAACCAGGTGGCCATCGCCTGCTTCGACACCGTGGAGGAGGTGGACGCTTTCGTCCAGTCCGCCTTCCAGTTGGATGAAGAGGCCTGATATTCAAAACGTTTCCCGCTCGGAAAGAAATTTTTTCCGGGCGGGAACTTTTTTGTCTCCCCTGCCGTCCAATCATCGGAAGCAATCCCGCAAGTCCGAAAAACCGATTGAATGACAAGGAGATACGATGAATATGAAGAAGAGACTGTTTACCCTGGCGCTGGCCCTGGTCCTCGCCCTGTCCCTGGCCGCCTGCGGCGGGCGGAGCGACGCCCCGGCGGACGATTCCACTCCCCCTCAAACCGAGGCCCCCGAGGTTCCCGAGACCCCCGAGGGCGAAACGCCCACGGCTCCCGCTCCTGAGGCCCCCGAGGACCAGGAGCCCGAGGTCCCCGCTCCCGGGGATGGTGAAAACACGGCCCCCGAGGGCGGCGAGGCCCAGATCGACCTCACCAGCTTCTACAACACCCTCCGGGAGGAGAATACATGGCCGGAGCTGATGGACCTGGCGGACGAGTCCATGGCGGAGCTGCTGGAGAGCTATTACCCCGGCCTGTCGGAGATTCCCACCAAGCAGCGGGGGGTCTACATTGCCGCCATCTCCGCCGCCGTGGGCGAGATCGCTCTGGTGGAGGTAGAGGACGCCGGAGACGTCCAGGCCGTGAAGGATATCTTCCAGGCCCGGATTGACTACCAGGTGGGAGACGACAGCAACCCCGGCGGGGCCTGGTATCCCGAGACCATTGAGGGCTGGAAAACCAAGTCCCATATTGTCAGCAGCGGGAATTATGTCATGCTGGCAGTGGGGGACAGCGCCGCCGCCGCGGTGGAGCGCTTTGAGGGGCTCTTTGCGTAAGGCGTGAATAGAAGAAGCCACCGGCTGAGCCGGTGGTTTTCTTTTTGTATATAGGGGAGGTCTTAGTCGTGGGTTCTGCGGGGGGACGCCCTCTCAGTCAGCCTCCGGCTGACAGCTCCCCCGGAGGGGGAGCCAAGAGACGAAGAAAAAGCCTCCCTCTTTGAGGGAGGTGGCACGGCGTAGCCGTGACGGGGGGAGTTAATCAAGTATTTGTTACCTTGCGGGGGAACTCCCTCAGTCACCGCCTCCGGCGGCGACAGCTCCCTCAAAGAGGGAGCCAAAAGAACGCGGCGTTTTTGCTTGCCTCCCCCTCTGGGGGAGGTGGCGCGGCGTAGCCGTGACGGAGAGGGCTTTACGGAGCAGGTCCTACGAGGAAACGCCCTCTCAGTCAGCCTCCGGCTGACAGCTCCCCCGGAGGGGGAGCCAAGGGGAGTAGTCCCCCTTTAGGCGGCCCTCCTGGCCCGTTTCACGGCCTCCTGCCAGCTCCACACGCTCAGGCAGACAAACGCCCCCAGATGTAGCGCCACATTGGGCAGCGTGAAATTATAGGCGTTCGACGCCTCCCCGAACTCCAGCAGGAAACGGCACCCCAACCCTCCGCAGGCCAGCAGGGCCGAGAGAAGGGCGATGACGCTCCAATGCCGCTCCGGGAGCAGCTCCGCCAGGATGCCCCCGGCGAACATCCCGTACCCAAGCCCCAGGGCGAGGTAGAGCAGCGTGATGGAACGCGGCCACTCCTTGGTCAGGTTATACACGGGGAAGCCGCAGCAGTTCAACAGGACAATCAGGCCAAACGCCAGCGCCCACTGCCAAGCCTTATAGGTCCTCGGGCTCTTCCGCGTGTGCTTCATGGGTAACCCCTCCTCTGTTTGCCTTTTTCCCAGTCTAGCACCTTTGGAATAAAAAGGCAAGGGGCGCTTCTTAGGGGGGCCCTGTCGCGTATTTTATGATGCTTGATGATTCCCTAGTATCGTGTAGGGGCGATTATCAATCGCCCGTCCTCCGGGAGGTCCGGCATTTGAAGAGGACGGGCGGCTGATAGCCGCCCCTACACCCCTCCTCCCGGAACCCCGGAGCTCCCGGAAAACGGGAGGGGACAGAGCCCCTCCCCTACACGGCGTTCTACCGATAGAAAAAATGTAGGCAAGGGGCTCTGTCCCCTTCCGCCCCCACGGGACTGCCAGGCTTCCGGGGGAATGGCCCGGTCTGGGGACCGGGCCCCATGGGGCCCGGCTTTCTATCGATAGAACACTCCCCCAACCCTCCCCCCGGCAAACTGGCACTTGCCAACCCGGGGGGCTTGGGCTATAATGGTGCTACCAAATCACCGAAACAGGAGAGGATCAGGTTGGGTTTACTGGATTTCTTCAAGACAAAAAAAGAGCCCCCCAAGGTGGTGGAACCCCCTAAGGACGACTCGATGGACCCCGCGTTCTACTCCCACATGCGGGTGGAGGTCACCACCCCCGACGGGCAGCTGCTCTTTGTGGCCAAGCTCATGTACCCCCGGGGAACCACCGCGGAGCTCCACCAATACTCCGAGAACGACGCCCCCCAGGAGGAGGACGCCGAGCCCCGCCGGGTCTGCATCCGGGGCTACCATGACCGGGAGCGGAAGGCCGTCTACATGGAGGGCGTCATCACCCCCAAGCCCAAGCACGTCTGGCTGGTGGAGGAGCTGTCCATCGCCCGCCTGGGGAACGACCGGGCCTTCTTCCGCCTGGACATGAACATAGACGCCACCGCTACCACCTTCAGCGGCCCCAAGGCCGGGGAGCGCCCCTGCAAGCTGGTGAACATCAGCGTGGGCGGGGCCTGCATCGCCTCGGAGTACCACTACCAGGAGGACGACAAGTTCCTCCTCACCGTCCGGCTGCTGGAGGACCGGGAAACCTCCGTCATGTTCTGCCAGGTCCTCCGGATCTTCGACCGGGGCGAGGGCCGGTTTGAGTACGGCTGCCGCTTCCTGGAGCTCACCGAGGCCGACCAGGAGAAGATCACCCAGAACATCTTCGCCGCCCAGCGGAAAACCCGGGGCAGCTCCCGGTAACCGTTCCACAGGTTCAAACAGCGGGCTCCGCCGGAGGGAATACCTCACCCCCGGCGGAGCCCCTTTGCGCAAACCGGCGGCTCAGAATTTGAAGAGCTTCAGCACGATGCCGTACAGCACGCTGGCCACGGTGCCGAAGACGATCACCGGCCCCGCCACGGTGAACATCTTCGCCGCCATGCCGGTGATGAAGCCCTCGCTCTTGAAGTCGATGGCCGGGGACACCACGGCGTTGGCAAAGCCCGTGATGGGCACCAGGGTCCCCGCGCCGCCGTAGCGGGCGATCTTGCTGTAGAGATTCAGCCCCGTCAACAGGGCAGAGAGAAAGACCAGGGTGCAGGAGGTGGCGGTGCCCGCCTCCTCCTTGTTCAGCCCCGTGGCCGCCCAGCCGTTTTGAATCAGCTGGCCCAGCACGCAGATGGCCCCGCCGATGACAAAGGCCAGGACTACGTCCTTGAGAATGGGGGATTTCTTCGCCTTCTGCTTCACGTAGGCCTGGTACTCCTTGGGTGACATGTCCATGGAAAACGTCCTCTTTTCGTGTTGGATTTCCTGGATAGTGTTGCCTCCCGGGGCGAAAATATTCCTCCGGGAATGTCCCAATCGGAGATTGCATCCTGTAGGGGCGGACCTATGTGTCCGCCCTTCTATAGGAAGTGCCGGGATTCCGGGAGAAATGGCCTGACCAGGGGTCAGGCCCCACAGGGTGTTCTATTGATAGAAGGGCAACCCCTGTGGGGCCCGGTCCCCAGACCGGGCCATTCCCCGGAACCATGGCAATCTCAGAGGAGCGGGAGGGGAAGTGCCCTGGCTCCGGGAGAAAGGCGGACGCCCCCATCCCTCCGGTATTGAATCCGCCAAGGGCTTGTGGTAGGATAGGAGCAGTCAAACACAAGGGAGGTTCCCCCATGGAATTAAAAAATCCCCTGCCGGTCCTGTCCCGCGCGGGCCGGTCCTCGGGCGTCCGGGGGTGGGCGGGATGCTGAGGCGAAAGAACCTGGGCCTCTACATCCACGTCCCCTTCTGCAAGCAGAAGTGCGTCTACTGCGATTTCTACTCCCTCCCCCGCCGGGAGGAGGACATGGACGCCTATGCTGCCGCCCTGGAGGGCCAGCTGGAGCGGTTCTCCCAGGAGGCCAGGGACTACGACGTGACCAGCGTCTACTTCGGCGGCGGCACCCCCAGCTACCTTGGGGCGGCCCGGCTCTGCCGCTTGCTGGAGCGGGTCCGCGCTGTCTTCCATGTCTCCTATGGCGCGGAGATCACCCTGGAGGCCAACCCGGACTCCGCCCAGGACCCGGAGGACCTGGCCGCCCTCCGGCGGGCGGGGTTCAACCGGATTTCCCTGGGGATGCAATCCGCCGACAACGGGGAATTGAAGGCCATCGGCCGCGTCCACACCATGGCCCAGGTCCGCGCCGCCGTGGCGGCCGCCCGGAAGGCGGGCTTTGACAACCTCTCCCTGGACCTCATCTACGGCCTGCCGGGGCAGGACCTCCCCCGCTGGCGGGAGACCCTGGCCGCCGCTGCGGAGCTGGGGCCGGAGCACCTGTCCTGCTACGGCCTCAAGGCCGAGCCCGGGACCCCCCTCTACGCCCAGCGGGACGCCCTCCCCGGCGACGAGGTCCAGGCGGACATGTACCTGGAGACCGTGGACTTCCTGGAGGCCCGGGGCTGGACGCAGTACGAGATTTCCAACTTCGCCAAGCCCGGCCGGGAGTCCCGGCATAATCTGAAGTACTGGACCCTGGGGGAATACCTGGGCCTGGGCCCCGGGGCCCACTCGGATTTCCAGGGACGGCGCTTCGCCTGGGAGCGGGATTTGGACGCCTATCTCTCAGGCTCCCCCGGCTATTCAGAATGCCGCATCCTATCCCAACGGGAGCGGCAGGCGGAATATCTGATGCTGCGCCTCCGCCTGACCCAGGGGGTCCACCCGGACCACTTCGAGGGGCTGTTCGGCCTGGACTTCGCCCCCTTCTTGCCCTTCCTGGTGCGCTGCCGGGCGGCGGGCTACGCCATCTGCCGGGAGGGCGCCTGGCGGCTGACGCCCCGGGGCTTCCTGGTGTCCAACCAGATCATCGGCGAGCTGCTGGATTTGCTGCCGCCTCAATAAAGGAGTTCTTATGCACGTCTATTCCACGGGCCAATGGGTCCTGCTGTTTTTCTTCTACTGCTTCTGCGGCTGGGTCTGGGAGTCCTGCTATGTCTCCCTCTGCCAGCGGCGCTGGGTGAACCGGGGCTTCCTCCACGGGCCCCTGCTGCCCATCTACGGCTCCGGGGCCATCATCATCCTCCTGGCCACCATCCCCGTGGCCCAGGACCTGCGGCTGGTCTGGCTCTTCGGCATGCTGGCCGCCACGGCCCTGGAGTACGTCACCGGGGACGTGATGGAGCGGATCTTCAAGGTCCGCTACTGGGACTACAGCAACCAGAAGTTCAACCTCAACGGGCACATCTGCCTCTCCAGCTCCATCGCCTGGGGCTTCTTCTCCATCCTGCTGGTCCGCTTCCTCCATCCCCCCGTCGCCCGGCTCCTGGCCCGGGTGCCCGCCTTCTGCGTGGCCCCCCTGGCCCACGGGCTGGCCATCGCCTTCACCGTGGACGCGGTCCGCTCCGTCCAGGCGGCCCTGGACCTGCGGGACCTGCTCATCAGGGCCATGGAGGAGAGCGAGGACCTGCGCCGCCTGGCCAAGCGGGCGGAGGTCTACGCCGCCTTTGCCGAGGACGACCTGCGCCGCTTCCGGGAACGGACGGAGCTGGAGAGCCAGCTTCTCCGCCACCGGGTGGAGGAGAATCGAGAGGAGCGCCGCCAGGCCCGGGCGGAGCGGGTGGAGTCCTCCCTCCGCCGCCTCACCGCCGCCAAGCTGGAGGTCCTCTCCGCCATCTCCGGCGCTCTGGAGACCTGCCGGAGCCATCTGGAGAACCTCCCCGACCTGCCTCCCGAAGCCCTGGAGCAGCGCCGGGCGGAGCTGGAAGAGGCCATCCGCCGGGTCCGGGACCGGGAGGCCACCGTCCGGAGCCGCACCGCCAAGACCTACCACCGCTCCCTGCGCCTCCTCCGGGCCCACCCCTCCGCCACGGCCAAGGAGTTCGCCGAGGTCCTGGAGCGCCTCAAAAAAATGGAGCGGGATTGATCCCTCTAAAAAACAAAAACAGCCCGGCGCGGTTTTCCGCGCCGGGCCTCTTCATACCCCCGGGACTCTCAGCCCTTCCACTTGGCAAAGCGCAGTAGCATGGTGCAAAGCTGCTGCCGGGTCACGCTCTCCCGGAGCTTCAGGTCCCCGGAGGCGTCTCCGGTGAGGATGCCGTTTTTTACGGCCCACTCCACGCCCTCCTTGTGGGCCGGGCTGGGTGTGTTGTCCATCTGCGTCACCTCCTTCTCGTAGCGGGGGCGCACCGCCCCCACGATCTCCTTCCAGGGCCGGTTCTTCCGGCATACCATGCCCCCGTCGCTTTGGCTCCCGGCGAGGCTGGTGTTGCCCTCTATGGCCGTCACGCCCTTGGGGGTGACCTGCTCCACGAGCCCCGTGTGATCCGTGGCCCCGCCGCCGGGGAAGTCGTAGATCACTACATCTCCGGGGCGGTAGTCCCCCGTCACCCATAGTCCGGCCTTTTGGGCCGCCCGCATCAGCGCCCCGCAGGAGGCCGTCCGCAGGGGGAGCAGCTTGGCTGCCCCCGCCTGGTCGAAGCACCACTGTACAAAAACCATGCACCAGGGGTAGGCTTTGCCGGAGACGGCGTGCCCATAGTACCAGGTGTTGTACTTCACCTGGTTTGAGTACGGCGGGGCCTCCTTGATCCCCAACTCCCTCCGGGCGACGTTCAGCACCTCCTCAACCGTCGCCATGTCCGCCGCCCTCCAGCGCGTCCTGTACCTTCTGGCTCTGGGTGCCGAAGTAGAACGCGATGACCACGGTGTAGACGGTCATAAAATCCTGGCTGATCCGCCCCGCCGCCGCCATCCAGACGAACACCCCGGTCAAGGCCAGCGTCACCAGGCTCTTCACGCTGAGGAGATTCCCCAGCCGCTTCCAAAGAATCGTATCTCTCATATAACCTCCCTTCTCGATCCCCTCCAGAAAGAGGACCGCCCGCGCGGATAGGTTGATTGATCCGCAAATCCAGCAAGCTTCCGCCTCACCTCCTCAAAAAAGCGGGAAGCCTCCAAGAAAAATGCACAAAACCGGGCAACTAAAAAATAAAAAGCTTCTGTCCGCAGCCAAAAAAAGAAAAGCCCTGGAATTTCCCCATTCCAAGACTATTCCGTAGCAGATGAAAACAGTATTTCTAACCAAGCGATCTGCCCCCAAAAGGAAGCTGCACCGATTCCCAGTCCCCCGTCTCTCGTCCTTCGTCTCTCGTCCCCCGTCCCCCGTTACCTCCTCCCGCAAACCAGCGGAGCGTTTGCGGGAGGAAAGCGAAGAAATTCCCATCATAGCGCAGTTTTCGGCGAAGCCGGAAACGGAGCGGTGATGGGAATTTCTGAGCTGGCGCGGAAGGAGGGATTTGAACCCTCGCGCCGGTTTTATCCAGCCTACTCCCTTAGCAGGGGAGCCCCTTCGGCCACTTGGGTACTTCCGCAGGTATTCGCTTTTATTAAAGTTGGCGGAGAGAGTGGGATTCGAACCCACGGGCACTTGCATGCCGCCGGTTTTCAAGACCGGTTCCTTC
Source organism: uncultured Oscillibacter sp. (assembly GCA_947245315.1). Classification (GTDB taxonomy): domain Bacteria; phylum Bacillota; class Clostridia; order Oscillospirales; family Oscillospiraceae; genus Oscillibacter. Next base: position 9,067 of record CAMXNV010000046.1, read on the forward strand.
AACCACTCGGACATCTCTCCACTTAGAAGGTGTACCGTCTCTTGAACACGACATACATCATAGCATACCCGCCCCTACTTTGTCAACAGGATTTTCCTCAATTCCAACCGAAGAACCACGCCGCCGCCCGAAAGCCCGGCGGCCCATCGCAGGGGGATTGCAAGGGGCCGCGATTTGTGATAGAATCAAGACAATCAACCGGAAAGGCAGGGGGGCGTATCCATGGAATGGTATGAGAACATGACGAAGCTGGAACGGAAACAATTCTGGGGCGTAATCGCCACAAGTGTAGTGGGAACCATCCTGATCCTGTTAGTGCCCGTCGTCTGCCGCTTTATCTTTTGACGGGCGCACGCGCTCATCGGGGGACTGTTCATGGAGGACAGTTCCCCGATTTTTTCATCTCAGCGTCCAGCCGCGCGACGTGCATCCAAAAAGGGTCCTCCCCCCAAGCCGAACCCCATCAAACACCCAGCCGCGCCTCACCCCTCCCGGTAGATGCTCCCCGGCTCCGCGTCGATGCCGTTGAGGCACAGCAGCTCCTCCACGGTGACAAACCAATACCCCTCCTCCTGGAGGCGGTCCACCACCCGCAGCGCCGCCTCCACCGACGTGGGATAGATATCATGGAGCAGGATGATGCTGTTGGGCTTCACGTCCCGCAGGATGGCCTGGGCCGACTGCTCCGCATTCCGGCTCTCCCAGTCCCGGGGGTCCACGGACCAGCGCACCAGGGGCACGTCAAAGCTCTTCTCCGCCCCCTCGGACACATAGCCGTAGGGAGGGCGCAGCCAGAACTCCCCCTCCCCCAGCAGGTCCCGCAGGGCCTCCTCCGTGCGGCTCACCTCTTCCTCCACCTGCCCCGCGCAGGGGCCCTCCAGCTTCCGGTGGCTCCAGGTGTGGTTGCCGATCTGGTGGCCCTCCTCCGCCATGCGGACCACCAGCTCCGGGCTCTCCCCGATCTTTTGGCCGATGAGAAAAAAGGTGGCCCGCACGCCCCGCTCCTTCAGGCCGTCCAGGAGGCGGCCCGTGGTGGCGGCGTTGGGACCGTCGTCAAAGGTCAGGGCCACGTACTTCTCCCCCGCCGGGAGGTCCGCCTCCGCCGAGGCCGGGACCTCTCCGCGGGCAGCGCAGAGCGCCGCCAGGGCCAGCCCCAGCAGCAGACACACAATCGGATACTTTCTTCGCATCGCACAGCCCCCTTTGTTCACTCAGGCCTAGTATGCGCAGAAACCGCTCCCTTTCCCTTGGAAAATAAACGCAAAAAAAGACAGGAGGCTTCGCCATGGGTTCCCATGACAAAGCCCCCTGATTCCAATTCGCTCAGACCAGCTCGATGACGGCGGTCTCCGCGGCGTCGCCCCGGCGGATGCCGGTGCGGATGATCCGGGTGTAGCCGCCGTTGCGCTCCGCGTAGGTGGGCGCAATCTCCTTGAAGAGCTTCTTGCACACGTCCTCCCGGGTGATGAAGCTCATGGCCTGCCGGTAGGCCGCCAGGTCGCTCTTCTTGCCCAGGGTAATCATTTTCTCAGCCAGAGGCTTGATCTCCTTGGCCCGGGTGACGGTGGTCTCCATCTTCCCGTGGTCCAGGAAATCGGTCACCTGCTGACGCAGCATGGCTCTGCGCTGGTCAGAGGTCTTGCCGAGTTTACGAGGCATTTCGGTTTCCTCCTTACTTGTTTATCATGCGGCAGTCTTCTACTGTCTCAGCCCCCGCGGGGAGCTGTCAATTGTTCTCCTCGTCGGCCAGGTGCAGGCCCATCATGGCCAGCTTGTTGATGACCTCCTCCAGGGACTTGCGTCCCAGGTTCCGGACCTTCATCATCTCGTCCTCGGTCTTGGAGATCAGGTCCTCCACCGTGTTGATGTTGGCCCGTTTCAGGCAGTTGAAGCTCCGGACGCTGAGGTCCAGCTCCTCAATGGTCATCTCCAGCACCTTGTCGCGCTGGGCCTCCGCCTTCTCCACCAGGGTGGGCCGGCTGCCGACGTTCTCACTCAGGTTGGTGAACAGCGTAAAGTGGTCGCAGAGAATCTTGGCCCCCAGGGATACGGCGTCCCGGGCGGAGATCGTGCCGTCCGTCCAGACCTCCAGCGTCAGCTTGTCGAAGTCGCTGGAGGCGCCCACGCGGGTGGGCTCCACGGTATAGTTGACCTTGTACACCGGGGTGTAAATGGAGTCCACTCCAATGGTGCCGATCACATTCTGCTGGGGCTTGTTGTGGTCGGCGGGGACATAGCCCCGGCCATGGGAGAGGGTGATCTCCATATTCAGCGCCGCCCCATTGTCCAGCGTGGCAATGTGCAGCTCGGGGTTCAGCACCTCTACCTCGCCGTCGGCCTTGATATCGCCCGCCGTCACCACGCAGGGGCCCACCGCCTCAATATAGACCGTTTTCACGGTCTCGCTGTGGAGCTTGGTCAAAAGCCCCTTCACGTTCAGCACGATCTCCGTCACATCCTCCTTCACGCCGGGGATGGTGGAAAATTCATGCTGGACGCCGGCAATCTTGATGGTGGTCGGCGCGGTGCCGGGCAGGGAAGAGAGCATCACGCGGCGCAGGGCGTTCCCAAGAGTGGTGCCAAAGCCGCGCTCCAGCGGCTCTACGACATACTTGCCATAGGTCGCGTCTCCCGGTGTCTCGATACTTTCAATCTGGGGCTTGTCAATCACGCAGTACCCTCCTTCATCTTCTCAACGCGGCGGCGCGGACGCCGCCTCTGGTTCCTGTCATGATCGAGGGTATCCTCCAATTACTTGGAGTACAGCTCAACGATCAGGTGCTCCTCCACGGGGATATCGATATCCTCACGGGCGGGAAGACGGGTGACGGTACCCTTCAAGGTGTTCTTCTCCCGCTCCAGCCAGGCGGGCAGGAGGAAGACGGGCGCGTCCTGTCCGGTGAGGCGCTTGAAGACCTCGGAGGAACGGCTGCCCTCGGCAACCTCCACGACGTCGCCGGCCTTGACCTGATAGGAGGGGATGTCGACCTTTTTTCCGTTGACGGTGAAATGGGCGTGGTTCACCAGCTGACGGGCCTGGCGGCGGGTCATGGCGAAGCCCATGCGATACACCACGTTGTCCAGACGGCGCTCCACATTGATGAGCAGGTTGTCGCCCGTCTTGCCGGGGGCGGCGGCCGCGGCCTCATAGTAGCTGTGGAACTGCTTTTCCAGAATGCCGTAGATAAACTTGACCTTCTGCTTCTCGTTCAGCTGAATGCCATACTCGCTTTTCTTCTTCCGCATCTGGCCGCCGGGATTCCGGTTGGTTTCCTTCTTGGCGTAGCCCA
>CAMXNV010000047.1 GCA_947245315.1 uncultured Oscillibacter sp.
CCGGTACGAGACCACCATCCGCCTGGCCAAGATCGCCCAGGCGGACGGCATCCCCATCCTCTCCATCACCCCCTACACCGAAAACGAAATCGCGGAGCTGGCGGACGTGAACTTCCGCTTCTTCGCCAACCAGCGGGAGAACCTGGGGGCGGAGTTCACCTCCCGCCTGCCCATCTTCTTTGTCATCAACACCATCATCCAGTGCTATCTCCGCTTCAAGGACCAGCGGGAAGGAGGCGGCTATGCTCCCCTTACTTGAAAAGGCCCGGGGCCTCCCGCTGACGGAGACGGAGGCCGCTATCCTCGGCTGGCTCCAGGAGAACGCCCCCGCTGCCGCCCACATGAGCCTCAGCGAGCTCTGCGGGCGGCTCTACACCTCCAGCGCCACCGTCGTCCGCTTCTGCCAGAAGCTGGGCCTCAGCGGGTACAACGACTTCAAGTATCAGCTCCGGGACGAGCTCAGGCGGAGCCGGGCCCCGGCCTTCTCGCCGGACTCCTACATCGAGAGGAGCATGGCCCGGTTCAAGGACACCGTCGCCGCCCTGGACCTCCGGCAGCTGGAGGAGATCGCGGAGCTGCTGACCTCCGGCAGGCCGCTGTACATCTACGGCACAAACCTCAGCGCCCTCCCGGCCCGGTATCTGCAAATCGTGCTGAACTCCCTGGACTACCCCTCTATTTTGATCGAGTGGCACGAGCTCCTGAACGGCCTGGTGCGGAGCATGCGGGAGGAGGCGATCCTCCTGGTCCTCAGCGCCCGGGGCCGGGCGGACTATCTCCCGTCCTTTCAGGCGGCCCGGGAGCGGGGACTGACCACCGTGCTCCTCACCGGGGAACCGGCCTCTCCCCTGATTCCCTACAGCACCATCGCCGTCTGCACCAACGACCTGGAGGTGGTCCACGGAGGGACGGACGTCAACCCCCGGCTGGGGTTCTTCACGGTGATTCAAATCCTGATCGAGCTGGCGGCCCGGAAGAAGCGGGAACGCTAAACAAGGGGGACTTCCAAAAGGAAGTCCCCCTTGCTTTCCGGAAAGCCGCGCTCAGAGCTTGGCGACGGCGGTTCCCCCCGCCTCGGCGGAGATTCCGGTGATGTACTCGGCCTCTACCTCGTCCTTGTCCTCTATGAGAATCATCATGACGTCGGCGCAGAGGCCCTTGCTCTCAATGAGCTTGATGTCGAATTTCAGCATGGGCTCCCCGGCCTTGACGGCCTCCCCCTCCTGCTTCAGCAGGGTGAAACCCTCGCCGTTCATGCCCACGGTGTCCACGCCCACGTGGATCAGAATCTCCTGGCCGGTGGCGCTTTGGAGGCCTATGGCGTGCTTGTTGTCCTCCGAGGCATGGGTGACGGTTCCGTCGCAGGGGGCCACCACCACCTCCGTCGTGGGGCGGACCACCACGCCGCCGCCCAGGATGCCCTGGGCGAAGTTCTCGTCCTTGGCCTCGCTCATGGGGACCACCTCGCCGCTGACGGGGGCTTTCAGCTCCAGGTGGGCGGCAGGGGCCTTGGGGGCCTTCTTCTCCGCCGCCGGGGCGGCGTCCAGCCCGGGGTTCTTGGCCAGGAAGGCGTCCGCCGCGGCCTGGCCCGCTTTCAGGCACTCCCGCACGTTGGGGGCGATGCCCTCCACCTTGGGGCCGTAGATCACCTGGATGTGCTTCTCGCTGGGGCGGACGAAGCCGGAGGCGCCGGTCTTTTTCAGCAGGTCCTCCCGCACCTTGGAGGGGTCCACCAGGTCCACCCGCAGGCGGGTGAGGCAGTTGTTAACCTCCACGATGTTGTCGAAGCCGCCCAGGCCCTCGATGATCCGGTAGGACCGGGCCTTCTGCCGGTCGTCCATGCTAAGGTCGGAGGCCAGGTCCTCCTCCCCGTCGTCCTCGGCCACCTCAATGGAGAGGTTCTTCTTGTGAGGTAGGTCTTGAAGACGAAGTAGTAGATGAACATGAAGGGAATGCCCACCACGATGACCCAATACCAGTGGGAGCCGGGCTGGAAGACGCCCCAGATGAAGTAGTCGATCAGGCCGCCGCCGGTGTTGCCGATGATGACGTCCAGGGCCGCCATGGAGGCGAAGGAGATGCCGCCCATCACCGCGTGGAACAGGAAGAGCTGGGGAGCCACAAACATAAAGGCGAACTCCAGGGGCTCCGTGATGCCGGAGACCACGCTGGCGGCCACGCCCGCGATCATCAGGGCCTTGACCTTGGGCTTCTTCTCCTCGGGGGAGGTCCGGTAGATGGCCAGCGCCGCTGTGGGCAGGCCGAACATCATCATGGGCATCTTGCCCTGGCCCAGGAAGATGGTGAAGGGGGCCAGCTCGCTGAGGTCCACCTGGTCCACAAACTGGAGGAAGATGTTCAGGCAGCCCTCCACGCCCTCGTAGACGCCGCCGATGGCCGTGGTGCGGAAGATGCCGTTCAGCACGTGGTGGAGGCCCGTGGGAATCAGCAGCCGCTCCAGGAAGCCGTAGCCGAACACGCCGAAGATGCCGACGGTGGAGATCACGTCGCCCAGGCTGTTGATGGCGATGGAGACCGGCTCCCAGATGAAGGGGGCGATGAGGCCGAAGACCGTGGAGGCCAGCATCACCACCAGGGCCACGAAGCGCTTGCCGCCGTAGAAGGAGATGGCCACGGGGAAGGTGATCTTGTGGTACTTGTTGTGCAGGGACGCCGTGATGAGGCCCACGGCGATACCGGCCACCGCGCCCATGTCCATGGTCTCCACGCCCAGGATGCTGGCGATCCGCAGGGCGCTGAAATCCATGAAGCCGCTGTTGATCATGGCGGCGGAGGCCACCAGGAAGGTGTAGTAGCCGATGAACCCGGCGAAGGCGGCGATCTCCTTCTCCTGCTTCACCATGCCGAAGGCGATGGAGATGGCGAACAGGACCGGGATCAGCGTAAAGACGACGCCGGAGACCTTGTTGATGGTGTAAATGACGAAGTAGATGTAGGTCTGGGACAGGAACGGGACGGCCTCCTGCACCTGCGCCTTCATCAGCGCGGAGGACAGGCCCAGGAAAATGCCGCAGGCCGCCAGGGCCGCGATGGGCATCAGCAGGCTTCTTCCCAGGGCGGAGAAAAAGTCCATGATCTTGTTCTTTTTCATCAGTTGGTTCTCCCTTCTGTTGGTGGGTATAGTTAACGCAGTTGACAAGGAGCAAATGCTCCTTGTCAACCGGCGGACCTACAGTCCGCCGGGGCGCAAGGCGCCCATGCGTTTCCTATGAAGCCAGGCACAGAAAGCCGCTTACGCGGCTCGCATCGCTGCTATACAGCGACGCATTGAAAAGAATCCAATGGATTCTTTTCAACTGTGCCGGCTATAGTGAAGGAGCGGGGCCCTACTCCCATTTTTCAGGCCCCGCCCGCTTGGGTTACTCGCCAAGGGAAAGAGACACTCAGAAGCTGTTCCAATCAGTTCAGCTCGGGCCACATGCCCTTGTTGGCCTCCACCAGGGCGTCCAGAACCTTCCGGGCCTTCTTGGCGTCGCCCACCAGGCGGCTGAGGGTAAAGGCCTCCAGGGCCTTCTGGTAGGAGTGATCAAAGTAGGCGTCCACCAGCAGCTTCTCCACGGACACCTGGTTCACCAGCAGGCCCAGGTGGAACTGGGGGATATTTCCCACGCCCAGGGGCCGAGGGCCGTTGGCGCCCAGCTCACAGGCCACCTCTACCATGGCGTCGTCCTGCATATTGGCTATGGCTCCGTTGTTTTCCACAATCATAATATGCCGGTCATTTTTATTAAAGGCGATGGATTCCGCTACTTTAATCATCATTTCCGCGTGGGCGTCGGAGATGGCGTCAAAGCGGTCCCCAGCTTCCCGGCGGCGATGACCTCGGCGCACTCCGTGAAGACCCGCTTCTCCCGGCCCGCCTTCACCTCGTCGGCACGGGTGAAGTTGGGGTCCAGGTGGCTGGCCTTGTACTCGGGGTACAGATAGTACTGGTCATAGGTGTTGGGCAGGTAGTCCGGGAAGTCGTTCATGATGGTCTGGACCATGCCGTAGGTGTCCAGCCAGGACTGGTCCCGCTGCTCGGCGTCCTGGGGCAGGAAGCCGTTTTCCTTGATGCGCTTGCGGATTTCGGGCATCAGGTCCTCGCCGGTCTTGATGTCATACATATTGGTGAACCAGCCGTAGTGGTTCAGGCCGAAGTACACGGGGTCCAGGTCCTCCCAGGAGCAGCCCAGCAGCCGGGAGCAGGAGCGGACCACGTTCTCGGGCTGGTCGCAGATGTTGAGGAGCCGCTTGTCGCCCGGGAACTCCCGGCGGAGGGCCTCGGCCACGATGGCGGCGGGGTTGGAATAGTTGAGAATCCAGGCGTCGGGAGCCAGGCGGCGGATGTCGTGGACGGCCTTAATCATGTCCAAGCAGGACCGCAGGCCGTAGGCCATGCCGCCCGCGCGCAGGTCTCCTGGCCGATCATGCCCATGCTCAGGGGGATGTGCTCATCCTTGGCCCGCATGTCCAGGCCGCCCGCCCGCATCTGCATGAAGACGAAGTCCATGCCGGTGTAGGCTTCCTCAATATCAGTGGTGTAGGAGAAGTCCAGCTCGGGGAAGCGCTCCCGGAAGAGAATCTCGCCGTACTTGCCGATGGGCTCCTGGCGCTGGGCGTCGATGTCGAAGAGGACCAGCTTCTTCAGGGGGAACTCCTCCCGGAGCCGGACAAAGGATTTCAAAAAGCCCAGGGTGTAGGTGCTGCCGCCGCCGACGATGCATACGTTAAAAGTCTTCATGAAAATACCCTCCATTTTTGATTTCCGTTTGATCTCTCACACGGTCCTCATGTGATGTCTGCATTATAGCGAGTCCCGCCTGGGATGTAAATATTTTTTATTTCTTTTGGAATCCAATCCAAATATAGTGATCTATTACCTATATAGTTATTTTTTACATTACAAGGAACAGACATCTGGACCGCGCCAAAATCCGGCTGGAATAGCAAAAAACGCCCGAATTTGTCACAATTCAGGCGCTTTTCCCGTATTCAAATATAACCCCGTGCCTTCCCTTCGGCCCTCCTTGGCCGGGGGGCGGCAGATGCAGAGCAGATAGTCCTTCAGCAGCCGGAGCTCCTGGTCCCGCATCCGCTCCTGGAGGCAGACGAAGCTCATGCTCAGATAGGACTCCGGGACGATGGGGATCGCGTTGATCCCGAAGTAGCTGGCGAAGGAGAGGGGCCCCAGGGTCACGCCCTTCCCCCGCTCCACCAGCATCATGATCGTGTCGATGCCGTCGGAACGGTAGACCTTGTTCCACCGGATTCCATGGGACTGGAAGGTCTGGCGGGTCATCCGGTCCTCCGGGGAGTTCTCCAGGCCGGTGATGATGGTCTTCCCCTCCAGCTGGGAGAGCTCCACTGTGTCCAGCCCCGCCAGGGAGTCGTCGAAGGAGGTCAGGATGCACTGCCGCTCCGCCACCAGCTCGCAGGAAAAGAACTTCCGGGAGTTGGCGTAGGCGGAGGCGTCCGGAAAGCGGTCCAGGGCCAGGTCCAGGGACCCGTCCTCCAGGCCGGAGGCGAAATCTCCATTGGCCTCCGTGACGAAGGTGACGTTCATCTCCGGGTGGCCGTCAAAGAAGCGCATAAGCGGATCAAATAGGTTGTTCGTGTACACCCGGGTCCCGATCCCGATGCGCAGGTGCTTGTGGACCTCCCGCTTGTTCTCCTCCATGGCATTCAGGAGCTGAAACCAGGCCTGCTCCACCAGCTGGGCGTTCTTATAGAACAGCTCCCCCTGGGCCGTCAGCTGCACGCCCTGGGGCTCCCTCCGGAAGAGGGACACCCCCAATTCCTCCTCCAGCTTCTTCATTTGCAGCGACAGCGCCGGCTGGGAGATAAACAGGCTGGCGGCCGCCTTGGAGATATTCCGGTGCCTGGCCACGGCCAGCGCGTACATCATCTGCGTAAAATTCATAGCCGCCCTCCTGTAGCGAGTGGTATTTGCTGCGCTTATATCTGTATTATACATAAGTATTTTCTATTTTGCAATTCTTTTTGTAAAATAATAACAGAAATACGCGTTAGGTGGCTTTGTTGGTGGGGCGGCCGTCCGGCGGCCCGGCAAGGCGATTGGACGCAGGAAAGGTGGAATCATTTTGGAACGACATCTGCTGTCAGGAAACGAGGCCATCGCCCGGGGCGCCTACGAGGCCGGTGTAAAGGTCTGCTCCGCGTATCCCGGAACCCCCAGCACGGAGATTTTTGAGAACCTGCCCCAGTACAAGGACGTGCTTTACTGCGAGTGGGCCCCCAACGAGAAGGTGGCCACCGAGGTGGCCTATGGCGCGGCCATGGCCGGGGTCCGGAGCCTCTGCGCCATGAAGCACGTGGGGGTCAACGTGGCGGCGGACCCCATCTTTACGGCGGCCTACGACGGGGTCACCAAGGGCTTTGTCATCGTCTCCGCCGACGATCCCAGCATGCACTCCTCCCAAAATGAGCAGGACAACCGCTACTACGCCAAGGCCGCCCGGATGGCCCTGGTGGAGCCCTCCGACTCCCAGGAGTGCATCGACTTCCTGAAAGAGGCCTACCGCATCTCCGAGCGCTTCGACATGCCGGTCCTCTTCCGCACCACCACCCGGGTCTCCCACTCCAAGAGCCTGGTGACCTTCGGCGAGCGGGAGGAGCAGGAGGTGATCCCCTACCAGAGGAACGCCGCCAAGTTTGTCTGCACTCCGGCCAACGCCTACCGGAACCACCCCAAGGTGGAGGCCAACCTGGCCGCCCTGGAGGCCTACGGGAACACCTGCCCCATCAACAAGCTGGAGCTGAAGGGGAGCAAGGTGGGCGTCATCACAGCCTCCATCGCCTACCAGTACGCCAAGGACGCCTTCCCGGAGGACACCTCCTTCTTGAAGCTGGGCCTGACCTATCCCCTGCCCATGGAGCTGATCCGGGACTTCGCCTCCAAGGTGGAAACCCTGTATGTCATCGAGGAGCTGGAGCCCTTCATGGAGGAGCAGATCCGGGCCGCCGGCATCCCCTGCACCGGCAAGCAGCTGGTGGGGCGCATGTACGAGCAGAATCCCCAGCGCCTCCGGCAGGAGGTCTTCGGCGCCGCCCCGGAGACCGTGGACGTGGGCGTGGAGCCCGTCTCCCGGCCCCCGGCCCTGTGCCCCGGCTGCCCCCACCGCGGCTTCTTCTACACCATGTCCAAGGGAAAGGACTTCGTGGTCACCGGGGACATCGGCTGTTACACCCTGGGTGCCGCCGCACCCCTGATCGCTCTGGACACCTGCGTGTGCATGGGCGGCGGCTTCTCCGTGGGCATGGGCCTGGCGAAGGCCCTTGAGGTCACGGGGCAGAAAAAGAAGGTCTTCGGCGTCCTGGGGGACTCCACCTTCTTCCACAGCGGCATGACCGGCGCGGCGGAGATTCTCTACAACAAGGGAGAGGTCATCCCCGTGGTCCTGGACAACTCCATCACCGGCATGACCGGCCACCAGGACAACCCGGGCACCGGGTACAACCTCCAGGGGGAGATGGCCGCCGCCATCAAGATCGAGGAGGTCCTCCGGGCCATCGGCTACGAGAACATCTTGATTGCGGACCCCCAGGACCTGGCCGCCATGCAGCAGGCCGTGGACGGCGCCCTGGCGTCGGAGGTCCCCGCCGCCATCATCGCCCGGCGGCCCTGCCTGCTGATTAAGCGGATTCCCCACGACACCGGGCTGTGCGTGGTGGACACGGAGAAGTGCATCGGCTGCAAGAAGTGCCTCAAGGTGGGCTGTCCCGCCCTCTTCGTCAAGGAGGGCAAGTCTTACATCGACCCGAATCAGTGCGTGGGCTGCACGGTCTGCGCCCAGGTGTGCCCTGTGGGGGCCATTTCCAGAAAGGAGACGAAATGATGGAGCGGCAGAGCGCGTTACTGGTGGGCGTCGGCGGCCAAGGCGCCATCCTGACGGCTAAGATTCTGGTGACCGGCCTGATGGAGGTGGGCTATGACGTGAAGATGTCCGAGGTCCACGGCATGAGCCAGCGGGGCGGCAGCGTCTCCACCCAGGTCCACTGGGGCGGGAAGGTCTACTCCCCCGTCATCGGCCCCGGGGCGGCGGACATCCTGGTGGCCTTTGAGAAGATGGAGGCGGTCCGCTACGCGGAGTTCCTCAAGCCCGGCGGCGTGGCCGTCATCAACGACTATGAGCTGCCCTCCTCCACCGTGGCGGCGGGCCTGTGCGAGTACCCCGCCGGGTGCCTGGAGGCCATGGAGGCCCACTTCCGCTGCGTGACCCTGGACGCAGCGGCGGAGGCTTTGAAGCTGGGCAGCGCCAAGTGCATGAACGTGGTCCTCTTCGGCGCCATGGCCAAGGCCCTGGGCATGGACCAGATCGATTGGGAGGGCGTCATCGCCAAGGTGGTGCCGGAGAAATTCCTGGAGCTGAACCTGGCCGCCTACCGGGCGGGCCGGGCGGCGGTGAAGTGAGGAGGCCCCTATGCTGCAAGACCAGTACCGGCAAAAGCTGCGCACGCCGGAGCAGGCGGTCCAGGCGGTCAAGAGCGGCGACTGGGTGGACTACACCACCAACGTCTGCTTCCCGCCCCTGCTGGACGCCGCCCTGGCCAAGCGCCGGGACGAGCTGACCGACGTCAAGATCCGGGGGAACCTGCTCTTCGGGCCCCTGGAGACCGTGGAGTGCGACCCCAGCCGGGAGCACTTCCTCTATAACTCCTGGCACTGCTCCGCCTACGAGCGGAAGCTCTGCGACAAGGGATTGTGCAACTACATCCCCATGATCTTCCGGAACGTGGTGCCCTACTACCGGCACTTCCTCACGGTGAACGTGGCCATGATGTGCGTCCCCCCCATGGACAAGCACGGCTACTTCAACCTCTCCTGCGGCGCAGGCGTGGCCCGGGGCATTCTCGAGAAGGCGGACGTGGTGATCCTGGAGGTCAACGAGCACCTGCCCCGGATTCTGGGGGGCTTCGACGAGTCCATCCACCTCTCGGAGGTGGACTATGTGGTGGAGGGCCCCCACGGCCCCCTGCCCCAGTTCCCGGTGGCCAAGGCCTCGGAGGAGGACCGGAAGATCGCCGAGCAGATCATCCCCTTCATCCGGGACGGGGCCACCCTCCAGCTGGGCATCGGGGCCATGCCCAACGTGGTGGGCTCCCTGCTGGTCCAGTCGGACCTCAAGGACCTGGGGATGCACACGGAGCTGTGCGGGGACGCCTACTATGAGCTCTTCAAGGCCGGGAAGCTGACCAACGCCCGGAAGACCATCCACCGGAACAAGGGCATGGCCGGCATCGTCTTCGGCTCCCAGACCCTCTACGACTGGGCGGACCAGAACCCCTCCGTGGTGGTGGCCCCCCTGGAGTATGTCAACGCCCCGGAGACCATCGCCCAGCTGGACAACATGATCTCCATCAACAGCTGCATCTCCGTGGACCTCTACGGCCAGACCTGTGCGGAGAGCGCGGGCCTCCGGCACATCAGCGGCACCGGGGGCCAGCTGGATTACCTCACCGGCGCGGCCATGTCCCGAGGGGGCAAGGCCTTCATCTGCATGACCTCCTCCTTCGTGGACAAGGGCGGCGTCCGCCACTCCCGGATTCTGCCCCACTTCGGCGGGGACATCATCACCGGGCCCCGGAGCCAGGCCTATTACGTGGTGACGGAGTACGGCGTGGTGAACCTGGTGGGCCGGTCCACCTGGGAGCGGGCGGAGATGCTGGTCTCCATCGCCCACCCGGACTTCCGGGAGGAGCTGATCGCCGCCGCCCAGGAGCAGAAAATCTGGCGTTCTTCCAACAAACGATAAAGGAGGCATCCAAATTGGTCAATCAAAACATGCTGGCCCTGGGCCAGACCCGTTCCTGCATCCGGGAGCTCTTCGAGTACGGCCTCCGGCAGAAGGCCGCCGGGGAGACCGTGTACGACTTCTCCCTGGGCAACCCCTCCATCCCCGCACCGCCGGAGGTGAACGAGACCTTCGTCTCCATCCTTCGGGACGTGGACAGCCTGGCCGTCCACAGCTACACCCCGGCCCCCGGCTTCCCCGACGCCCGCCAGACGGTGGCGGAGGAGCTGAACCGCCGCTATGGCGCGGACCTCCGGGGGGAGAACTTCTTCTTCACCTGCGGCGCGGCCCCCGCCCTGGTCTCCGTGATCCGGGCCCTGGCCACGGAGGGGGCGGAGATCATGGCCATCGCCCCCTTCTTCCCGGAGTACCGTCCCTTTGTGGAGGCCAACGGGGCCGCCTTCGTGCTGGTGCCCGCGGACCGGGAGACCTTCCAGATCGACTGCGCCGCCCTGGAGGAGCGGATCACGGCCCGCACCCAGGCCGTCATCGTCAACTCCCCCAACAACCCCTCCGGCGTGATCTACACCCGGGCCACCCTGGAAAAGCTGGCGGAGGTGCTGACCCGGAAGAGCGCGGAGCACGGCCACCCCATCTACGTCATCTCCGACGAGCCCTATCGGGAGCTGGTGTATGGCGGGGCTGAAGTTCCCTTCCTCCCGGACATCTATCCCAACACCGTCATCTGCTACTCCTATTCCAAGTCCCTGTCCATGCCCGGCGAGCGCATCGGCTACGTCTGCGTCCCCGACCGGGTGGAGGACAGCCAGGCGGTGTACGCCGCGGCGGCGGGGGCCGCCAGAATCCTGGGCCACGTGTGCGCCCCCTCTCTCCAGCAGCGGGTGGTAGCGGCCTGCGCCGCCTCCCGGCCCGACCTGGAGGCCTATGACCGCAACCGCGTCACCCTCTACGACGCGCTGACCTCTTACGGCTATCGGTGCGTCAAGCCCGACGGGGCTTTCTACCTCTTCGTCCAGGCCCCCGGCGGCGACGCCCAGGCCTTCTCCGACCAGGCCAAGGCCCGCAATCTCCTGATTGTCCCCGGCGGCGATTTCGGCTGTCCCGACTACTTCCGGGCCAGCACCTGCGTGTCCCACGAGATGCTCCTGCGAAGCCTGCCCATTTTTGAGGACCTGATGAAACCGTATCTGTGAGGAGGATTAGAAATGAACGCTTATCTTGCCAGTGTGATTGACCACGTGAAGACCCGGCACGCCAATGAACCGGAGTTTGTCCAGACGGTGGAGGAGGTTTTCTCCTCTCTGGAGCCCGTCATTGAGAAGCACCCTGAGTACGAAAAGGCGGACCTGCTGACCCGCATGGTGGAGCCCGAGCGGATGTTTACTTTCCGGGTTTGCTGGATGGCCGACGACGGCACCTGGCACACCAACATCGGCTATCGCTGCCAGTTCAACGGGGCCATCGGGCCCTATAAGGGCGGTCTGCGGTTCCAGCCTAACGTCTACCCCGGCATCATCAAGTTCCTGGGCTTTGAGCAGGTGTTTAAAAACAGCCTCACCGGCCTCCCCATCGGCGGCGGCAAGGGCGGTTCCGACTTCGATCCCGCTGGGAAGTCCGACGCGGAGATCATGCGCTTCTGCCAGAGCTTCATGCAGGCTCTGTACCGTTACATTGGTCCCGACGTGGACGTCCCGGCGGGCGACATGGGCGTGGGCGCTCGGGAGATCGGGTATCTTTACGGCGAGTACCGCCGCCTCAAGGGCGCCTTTGAGAACGGCGTCCTCACCGGCAAGGGCTTCAGCTACGGTGGCAGCCTGATCCGCCCCGAGGCCACGGGCTTCGGCGCAGTGTACTATCTGGAGAACGTCCTGAAACACGAGGGCGAGGACATCCAGGGCAAAACCATCGCCTGCGCGGGCTTCGGCAACGTCACCTGGGGCATCTGCAAGAAAGCGGCCCAGCTGGGAGCCAAGGTCATCACCCTCTCCGGCCCCGACGGGTATATTTATGATCCCGACGGTGTCATCACGGAGGAGAAGATCAACTACCTGGTGGAGATGCGGAACAGCGGCCGGAATCGGGTTCAGGACTACGCGGACAAGTTCGGCGTGGAGTTCCACGCCAAAGAAAAGCCTTGGGGCGTGAAAGCGGACGTGGTAATGCCCTCGGCCATGCAGAACGATGTGCACATGGAACAGGCCAAACAGATCGCGACCAACGGGGTAAAATATTATATTGAAGTAGCCAATATGCCCACCACCAATGACGCGCTGAAATTCCTGATGGAGCAGCCGGGCGTGATCGTAGCCCCCAGCAAGGCGGTGAACGCGGGCGGCGTGGCCACCAGCGCCCTGGAGATGGCTCAGAACAGCGAGCGCCTCGTGTGGACGGAGGAAGAAGTCGACAAGCAGCTCCACCAGATCATGGACACGATTTACTCCATGAGCGTGGAGGCCGCCGAAATGTACGGCCTGGGCTACAATCTGGTAGCCGGGGCCAACATTGCGGGCTTCCAGCGCGTCGCCGACGCCATGATGGCCCAGGGAGTCTTCTGA
>CAMXNV010000048.1 GCA_947245315.1 uncultured Oscillibacter sp.
CGGCGGCCCCCATCCCACCCCCGACGACTGAAAGAAAGTGACGGTGAAGCCCCTTGCTCCTGGAAATGAAGCACATTACCAAGGTCTACGGCTCCCTCCGCGCCAACGACGACGTCCACCTCACCCTGGACAAGGGAGAGGTGCTGGCCGTCGTCGGGGAAAACGGCGCGGGGAAATCCACGCTGATGAAAATCCTCTACGGCCTGGAGCAGCCCACCTCCGGCGAGATTTACCTGAACGGCCGGCTCCAGCGCTTCCGCTCCCCCCACGACGCCATCGCCAAGCGCATCGGCATGGTCCAGCAGCACTTCATGCTGCTGAACCCCTGCACCGTGGCGGAGAACATCGTCTATGGCCGGGAGCCCCGGAAGCACGGCCTCTTCTTCGACCGGGAGGCCGCCGTCCGCATCACCGAGGAGCTCTGCGGAAAGTACGGCCTCCACATCGACCCCCGCCGCCGGGTGGGAGACTGCCCGGTGGGCCTCCAGCAGCGGGTGGAGATCTTGAAGGTCCTCTACCAGGACGCGGACATCATCATCTTCGACGAGCCCTCCGCCGTGCTGACCCCCCAGGAGGTGGGGGAGCTGCTGGCCACCATGCGGAAGCTGGCGGAGATGGGAAAGAGCATTATCATCATCACCCACAAGCTCCACGAGGTCATGACCGTGGCGGACCGGGTGATGGTCATGCGCCAGGGCAGGCACATCAAGGAGATGCCCAAGGCGGAGACCAGCATCGAGGAGATGTCCTTCCTCATGGTGGGCCGCCGGATCGTGGAGCGGAAGGTGGCCCCCCGGGAGACCACGGGGGCCGTGCTGAACGTCCGGGACCTGGTGCTGGCGGGGCCGGACCGGAAGAACCTGCTGGACCATTTCAGCATCCACGTGGACGGCGGGGAGATCGTGGGCATCGCCGGGGTCTCCGGCAACGGCCAGTCGGAGCTGATCCAGTGCCTGACGGGGCTGACGGCCCCCACCTCCGGCTCCATCCTCCTCCAGGGCCAGGACGTGGCCGGGCGGACGGTGGGGCAGATCCGGGAGGCGGGCTGCGCCTGCATCCCGGAGGACCGCTACCTCTGGGGCTGCGCCGCCCAGGCCACCCTGACGGAGACCGCCGTCATGGCCCACCACCGCCGCCCGGAGCTCTCGAAGCACGGCCTCCTCAACGGCCGGAACGCCCGGGCCTTCACCCAGGAGCTGCTGGAGGGCTACGACGTCCGCAACGGCGGGCAGAGCCAAAAGGCCGGGGAGCTCTCCGGCGGCAACATTCAAAAGCTCATCGTGGCCCGGGAGATCGAGCAGAAGTCCCCCCTCCTCATCGCGGCGGAGCCCACCCGGGGGGTGGACATCGGCGCCATGGAGTTCATCCACAGCAAGCTGCTGGAGAAGCGGGAGCGGGGAGACGCGGTGCTGCTGATCTCCTCGGAGCTGACGGAGATTCTCGCCCTGTCCGACCGGGTGTACGTCATCTACGAGGGCCGGGCCGCCGGGGAGTTCCGGCGGGCCGACGCCAACGAGGAGGACCTGGGCATTCTGATGATGGGAGGGACGCTGCATGAAGCCATCTGAGCTGGCGGGCCGCCTCTGGCGGGCCCTGCGGCAGCCGCTGGTTGCCACGGTCTTCGGCCTCCTGGTGGGGGCGGCGGTCATCCTCGCCTGCGGGCAAAACCCGGGGGCCGTCTACCTGGAGATGTTCACCAAATCCTTCTTCTCCCCCTACTACCTCTTCTCCACCCTCACCCGGGCCACCCCCATCATCATCTGCGCCATGGCCACGGGCATGGCCTGGCGGGCGGGGTACATCAACATCGGCGTGGAGGGCCAGATGGTGGCGGGCACCTTCGCCGCCACGGTGGCCGCCCTCTACCTGCCGGGGCCTCCCCCGCTGGCGGCCCTCCTGGCCTGGCTTATTGGCATGGCCGCCGGGGCGCTGTACGCCCTCCTCCCCGCCGTGCTGAACTGGAAGTTCCAGGTCAGCATGGTCATCACCACCCTGATGCTGAACTACGTGGCCAACAACCTGGCCAGCTACTTCGTCACCTACCCCCTGAAGGACACCTCGGGGGACGGCCTGGCCCTCCAGACCCCGGAGATCGCGGAGGCCCTGCGGCTGCCCCGGCTGTCCTCCACCAGCACCTTTAACGCCGGGTTCCTCATCGCCGTGGCGGTGCTGCTGTTCATGCTCTTCGTCACCAAGAAGACCGTCTTCGGCTACGAGTCCAAGATGGGCGGCTTCAACCCCAGCTTCGCCCGGTACGGCGGCACCAAGCAGGTCAAGGTCATGATGATCACCATGGCCCTCTCCGGGGCCATCGCCTCCCTGGCGGGGACGGCGGAGGTCTTCGGCCTCAAGTTCCGCTACGCCGACAACATGCTCTCCTCCACCAGCTACGCCTGGACCGGCCTCATGGCCGCCCTCATCGCGGACCTGGACCCCCTGGGCATGTTCTTCGTCTCCATCTTCCTCTCCGGCCTCCAGATCGGGGGCAGCGCCATCCAGCGCTCCCTGGGCATTCCCCTGGAGATCGCCACCATCATCCAGTGCTGCATCACCCTGTTTGTCTCGGTGAAGCTGGTCTTCCGGCTCACCCGGAAGCAATCCGCCAAGGCGGAGGCGAAAGGAGGCGCCCAGGCATGAATTCCGCTTACATCGCGTCCATCCTGAATTCCACCCTCCGCTCCACCACGCCCATCCTCCTGGCGGCCCTGGGCAGCGCCATCTGCAGCCGGGTGGGAGTCTTCAACATCGCCCTGGAGGCCCAGATGCTCATCGCCTGCTTCTTCTCCATCGCCGTGAACTACACCACCGGCAGCGTCCTGCTGTCCGTGGCGGCGGGCGTCCTCTCCGGGGCCCTGGTGGGCCTGGTCGTGGCGGTGCTCCAGGTGAAGTACCGGGCGGCGGACATGGTCATCGGCACCTCGCTGAACCTGCTGGTCCAGGGGGGCACCACCTTCCTGCTCTACCTCCTCTTCGGCCTCCGGGGCGTGCTGAACGACCCCAAGCTGGTGTCCCTGACCAAGATCAACCTCCCCCTCATCCGGGACATCCCCTTCCTGGGCCGGGCCCTGGAGAACCTGACCATCCTGGACTATCTGTGTTACTTCATCGCCGCGGCCCTCTTCGTCTACCTCTTCAAGACCGTCTCCGGCTACCGGACCCTGTCCGTGGGCATCAACAAGGCGGCGGCGGAGAGCCTGGGCACCAAGGCCACCCGGATTCAGATGCGGATGGTGGTCCTCTCCGGCGCCCTCTGCGGCCTGGGGGGCACGGCCCTGAGCATGGGGCAGGTCATCATGTTCACGGAGAACATGACCTCCGGCCGGGGCTTCATCGCCATGGCCGCCGCCAGCCTGGGCATGTCCCACCCCCTGCTGACCATCCTGTCCAGCCTCTTCTTCGGCCTGTGCCAGGGCGTGGGCCTGGCCCTCCAGACCGTCATCAAGAGCCAGCTGACCATGACCTTGCCCTACATCGCCACCATTGTGGCCCTGGTGGTGTTCAGCCGCCGGGGGAGCGGGACAAAGAAAAAATCCCTTCCCAAGGCCTGAGCCGCCTCTTCCCCAGGGGGCGGGAAATCCCCCGGGAACATCGAAGAAACCGCGCGAGAGGGACCTCCCAGGTCCCTCTCGTTTTTTTCCAGTCAACTTTTCCCGCCCCGCCGCATAGACTGTTCAAATAGGCCAAACGGGGCTTCCCCAGGCCGCTTGTGGGAAGGAGGACCTGCCTTGCGTATTCACACAACCGCCGGAGGCGACGTGGACGACCTGATCTTTCAGGACTGCTGGCTCCCCAGCGACCGCTGAGCCGCCCCGGAGCACCGTTCCCCGTGTCCGGCTCTTCCGCCCGTTGGACCGGACCGGGCGAACCCCGCCCCGAACGCGGTTGACAAGCCCTTCCCCAGGGCCTATACTGTTCCCGTACATAGATAAAGGAGCGTGAACCCTATGGATCTGACTTTAAACAGCGCCGTGCTGGGCGTGGAGCTCTCGGGCATCCGCCGCTTCACCTACCTGGTCCGGAACACCCCCGGCGCCTGCGCCCTGACCATCGGCGAGCCGGACCAGAACACCCCCGGCCCGGTGAAGGAGGCCGCCAAGGCCGCCCTGGATCAGAACGACACCCACTATCCCCCCGGCAACGGCTACCCCTACCTGCTGGAGGCCATCTCCAAGTTCGAGGAGCGGGCCCACGGCCTCCGCTACTCCCCTGAGGAGATCATCCTCACCATCGGGGCCACGGAGGGCCTCTTCATCGCCCTGTCCACCGTGCTGAACCCCGGGGACGAGGTCATCATCCCCACCCCCGCCTTCAGCCTCTACGAGTCCATCACCCGGCTCTGCCGGGGCGTGCCCGTGGCCCTGCCCACGGAGAACTGCCGCTTCCAGATCGACCCCGCCGCCCTGGAGGCCGCCGTCACCCCCCGGACCAAGGCCATCGTCCTCACCTCTCCCAACAACCCCACCGGCTGCATCTACACCCGGGAGACCCTGGACGCCGTCCATGCGATTTTGAAGGACAAGCCCGTCTTCGTCCTCTGCGACGACGTGTATCGGACCCTGGTCTACACGGAGGGCTACCACAGCTTCGCCGAGTACACGGACATGCGGGACCGGATCATCGTCATCCAGAGCTTCTCCAAGCCCTATGCCATGACCGGCTGGCGGCTGGGCTACTGCCTGGCGGACGCCCCCATCCGGGACCGGATGCAGCTGTTCCACCAATACTCCGTGGTCTCCGCCCCCTCCTTCGTCCAGCCCGCCTGCGCCGCCGCCCTGAACTGGGACACCGCCCCCGTGGTGGAGCTGTTCCGCCGCCGCCGGTACTACGTTTACAAGCGCCTGACGGACATGGGCCTGGAGGTTCAGGAGCCGGAGGGGGCCTTCTACATGTTTATCAGCATCCGGCGCTTCGGCATGGACTCCCAGACCTTTTGCGAGCGGATGCTGAAAGAGGGCCTGGTGGGGGTCATCCCCGGCGTGTACTTCGGCACCGAGGGCTACATGCGCCTGAGCTACTGCTACTCCGACGAGGACCTGAAGGAGGGCCTGGACCGCATCCAGCGCTTCATTGCCACCCTCTAAGCCCTCTCCCCCTAGGGTTTCCAACCCCTTCCGCCGGGGGTCTTTGGTAGATTGCACAAATTTTGCGTTAGATTTTTTCTGAGCAGATGTGATTGAAATCCATTGACTTTGATTGATATTGGCGTTATTATAATCAAGGAAACCAAATCCAACCATTTTCAGTCATAACAAAGGGGGGTGAACTATGCTGGCTGAACAACGCGCGGAGCGAATCCTCAAGGAGCTGGCCCAGCGGAGGGCCGTCACGGTGACGGATCTCTGTCAGGTAACGGGGGCCTCCGAGGCCACCATCCGGCGGGACCTCACCGCGCTGTCCAAGCGGGGGAAGCTCAGCAAGGTCCACGGCGGCGCCGTCCTGGCGGGCGGCGAGTTCCACGGCGAGGAGCTGGACATGGAGACCAAGCGCCGGCTCCACACCGGGGAGAAGGACCGGACCGCCCGCTACGCCGCGGGGCTGATTGGGGACGAGGACGTGGTCTTCCTGGACGCGGGCACCACGGTGCTGCGGATGGCGGAGCACCTGGGGCCCTCCAGGGCCCTGTTTCTCACCAACAGCATCGAGTGCGCCTGCCGCCTGATGGAGCGGAACCTCCGGACCCACGTGCTGGGGGGGATGCTCAAGGCGGGCACCATGGCCCTGATCGGCGCGGAGACCCTGGCGGCCCTGGGGCGCTACAACTTCACCAAGGCCTTCCTGGGGGTCAACGGCATCACCATTCCCCAGGGCTTCACCACGCCGGACCCGGAGGAGGCGGCGGTCAAGTCCCTGGCGGCGGACCGGGCCCAGGAGGTCTACGTGCTGGCGGACTCCAGCAAATTCGGTCAGGTGACCGCGGCGGCCATGTTTCCCATTGACGCCGCCTGTGTCATCACGGACCGCCTGCCGGACCCCCGGTATCGGGACTACACGGACGTGAGGGAGGTGTGAGCGTGGTCTACACCGTAACCCTGAACCCGGCCCTGGACTACGAGGTCTGCATCGACGCCTTCCGGGCCGGGGGCCTGAACCGCACCAGCCGGGAGCACATGCACTTCGGCGGCAAGGGGGTCAACGTCTCCACGGTGCTGCACCGCCTGGGCGTGGAGACCACGGCCCTGGGCTTTGTGGCCGGGTTCACCGGCAAGGCCCTGGAGGACGGGCTGGGCGACGGGGGCATCCCCACGGACTTCGTCCGCCTGGAGGAGGGCCTGACCCGGGTCAACGTCAAAATCCGCTCCGGCGGCGGCGAGACGGAGATCAACAGCCAGGGGCCCTCCATTCCCCCCCCGGCTCTGGAGGCCCTGCTGCAAAAGCTGGACCGCCTGACCGGCGGGGACGTGCTGGTCCTGGCCGGGTCCCTGCCCGGCGGGCTGCCGGGGGACGTGTACCAGCGGATTCTGGCCCGGGTGGCGGGCCGGGGCGTGCTGACGGTAGTGGACGCCGCCCGGGACCTGCTCCGGGGCGTTCTCCCCTGCCGCCCCTTCCTCATCAAGCCCAACAGCGCCGAGCTGGGGGAGCTCTTTGGAACAGGGCCCCTGGGCGAGGAGGAGATTCTCCCCCACGCCCGGCGCCTCCAGGAGCTGGGGGCCCGGAACATCCTGGTCTCCATGGCCGGGGACGGCTCCCTGCTGCTGGACGAGACCGGCGCCTGCCGCCGCCTGGGGGTGCCCCCGGGCGTAGTGCGCCACACCGTAGGCGCGGGAGACTCCATGGTAGCCGGCTTCCTGGCCGGCTGGCTGGAGACCCGGGACTACGCCGCCGCCCACCGCATGGGCGCCGCCGCCGGTTCCGCCACCGCCTTCTCCGACGGCCTGGCCACCGCCCCCGAAATCCTCTCCCTCCTCCCTTCTTTTTCTTGAAAGAAAAAGAAGCAAAAAGAACTTTAGCTCGCTCTGCGGTCTGGTAGTAATCCAGGCCGGAGCGACGGCAACCCGGCCTGGCGCTTGCGCTCGGCTGGGAACCCGGTATTCGAACCTCGGCGAATAACTCCTAACTCCTAATTCCTAACTCCTAACTTTTCCGGAGGGTTCTCCTCCCCACCTATTCAAGAGAAAGGACGTTTATCTATGAAAGAAAAAGTCCAAAAGTTTGGACGGTTCCTCAGCGGCATGGTCATGCCGAACATCGGAGCCTTCATCGCCTGGGGCCTCATCGCCGCCCTGTTCATCCCGGACGGCTGGCTGGGCAAATGGGGCCCCGCCGCCACCATCAACACCATGGTGGTTCCCATGCTCTCCTACCTCCGGCCCATCCTGATCGGCTACACCGGCGGCAAGGTTGTCGGCGGCCAGAAGGGCGCGGTCACCGGCGCGCTGGCCACACTGGGCGCCATCGCCTCCACGGACAGCACCATGTTCATCGGGGCCATGATCTGCGGCCCCCTGGGCGGCTGGGGCATCAAGAAGTTTGACAAGGCCATGGAGGGCCATATCCCCGCCGGCTTCGAGATGGTGGTCAACAACTTCTCCGTAGGCATCATCGGCGGCATCCTGGCGGTGCTGTCCATCTTCGTCATCGGCCCGGCCTGCGTGGTGGTCACCGACTGGCTGGGCGCGGGCGTGAAGTTCCTGGTGGACCGGAGCCTGCTGCCCCTCACCGCCGTCCTGGTGGAGCCCGCCAAGGTGCTCTTCCTGAACAACGCCATCAACCACGGCGTCTTTACCCCCATCGGAACCGAGGAGGCCGCCGCCCTGGGCAAGTCCATCCTCTTCATGATCGAGTCCAACCCCGGCCCCGGCCTGGGCCTGCTGCTGGCCTACTGCGTGGCCGGTAAGGGCGAGACCCGCTCCTCCGCCGGCGCCGCCGCCGTCATCCAGTTCGTGGGCGGCATCCACGAGATTTACTTCCCCTATATCCTGATGAACCCCATCGTGATCCTGGGGCCCATGGTCGGCAACATCGTGGGCATCTTCACCCTGTCCGCCCTGGGCGGCGGCCTGGTGGCCGCGGCCTCCCCCGGCAGCATCATCGCCGAGGTCCTCATGACCCCCAAGGGGGGCTACTTCGCCAACTTCGCCGGAATTGCCGTCGCCGCCGTGGTGAGCTTCTTCATCTCGGTCTTCCTGCTGAAGTTCTTCGGCAAGGACGCCAGCCTGGAGGAGGCCCAGGCCCAGGTGGCCGCCAGCAAGGCCGCCTCCAAGGGCCAGGCCATCCCCGCCGCCTCCGGAGCCTCCGTCTCCGCCAAGGACGTGAAAAAGATCGTCTTCGCCTGTGACGCGGGCATGGGCTCCTCCGCCATGGGGGCCACCATGGTCCGGAACAAGCTGAAGGACGCGGGCATCACGGATATTGAGGTCATTCACTACCCCGTGGGCGAGATTCCCGGCGACTGCCAGATCGTCGTCACCCACCACGAGCTGTCCGGCCGGGCGGCGGAGCGCGCCCCCCAGGCCCGGATCATCCCCATCAAGAACTTCATGGGCGCGCCGGAGTACGACGTGCTGGTGAAGGAGCTGCTGGAGGGCCGGAAGGGCGGAGCGCCCGCTGCCGCCGCCGCCCCCGTCGAAGAGGCGAAGCCCGCCGGGGAACGGCCCATCCTGCTGGAGAAGAAAAACATCCTTCTGAACTGCAAACCCGTCAGCCCCGAGGAGGCCATCAAGGCCGTGGGCAAGCTCATGGTGGAGAGCGGCTATGCCGAGGAGGGCTATGTCCAGGGCATGCTGGAGCGCAACGCCAGCTTCCCCGTGGCCATCGGCAGCCACGTGGCCATTCCCCACGGCACCAACGAGTCCCGGGGCTTCATCAAGAAGACCGGCCTCATTGTGATGACCTATCCCGAGGGCATCATCTGGGGCGAGGATGAGGAGCTCGTCCGCCTGGTGGTGGGCATCGCCTCCACCGGCGAGGAGCACATGGACATTCTGGACCGGATCGTCCAGGTGGCCGAGACCGAGGAGGACACCGACAAGCTGGTGGATGACGCCACGGTGGACCAGCTTTACAAGCTGCTGAACGGCCTGGAGTAAATTCATGCGGTCTAAGGGTGTGCGTCTCTACGGCGCCTACGACATCCGCCTGGAGGAATTCGACCTCCCGGAGATTCGGGACGACGAGCTCCTGGTCCGGGTCATGAGCGACAGCATCTGCATGTCTACCTACAAGCTTCTGGTCCAGGGCAAGGCCCACAAGCGCTGCCCCCAGGACGTGGACACACACCCGGTGATCATCGGCCACGAATTTGCCGGTGACATCGTCAAGGTGGGAAAAAAGTGGCTGGGCGAATTCCGCCCCGGCGAGAAATTCGCCCAGCAGCCCGCCCTGAACTACAAGGGGAGCCTGGCCTCCCCCGGGTACTCCTATCCTTACTACGGCGGGGCCTGTACCTACTGCGTCGTCCCTCCGGAGGTGATGGAGCTGGGCTACCTCCTCCACTACGACGGCGAGAGCTACTTCGAGGCCAGCCTGGGGGAGCCCATGAGCTGCGTGGTGGGGGGCTACCACGGGAACTATCACACCAGCCGCCACAGCCACGCCCACGTCATGGGCGTGAAGGAGGGGGGCTCCGTCCTCCTCCTGGGGGGCTGCGGCCCCATGGGCCTGGGAGCCATTGAGTATGCCATGACCCTGGAGAAAAAGCCCGCCCTGATGGCGGTGACGGACCTCTCCGACGAGCGCATCGCCCGGGCCCGGCGGCTGCTGCCCGAGTCTCTGGCCGCCCGGCGGGGCATCCGGCTGGTCTACGTCAACCCCGGCGCCTGCGCCGACGAGTTCCAGGACCTCCTGGCCCTCACCGGCGGCCGGGGCTACGACGACATCTTCGTCTTCAACGCCATCCGCTCCCTGGCGGAGATGGGGGACCGGCTCCTGGGCTACGACGGGTGCATGAACTTCTTCTCCGGGCCCACGGACCGGGCGTTCTCCGCTACGATCAACCTGTACAACTGCCACTACTCCTCCACCCACATCATAGGGACCACCGGAGGAAACACCGACGACTTAAAGGAGTCCATCCGCCTGGCCGCCGGGGGAAAGCTTCACCCCGCCGTCATGGTCACCCACGTGGGGGGCCTGGACGCCATCGTGGACACCACCCGGAATCTCCCCCGGCTTCCCGGCGGAAAGAAGCTGACCTACACCCAGTTCAACATGCCCCTCACCGCCATTGATGACTTCCGGGAGAAGGGGAAGCACGATCCCCTCTTCGCCCGCCTGGCGGACTGCTGCGACGCCCACAACGGCCTCTGGAACTCCGAAGCGGAAAAAATCCTATTCCAGCACTTCCATGTTCCTACTTTTTCTTGAAAGACTGTAACGACACTTGATTTTGCGAAGCAAAATCTTAGTGGAGTACGTCCCCGAAGGGGAAAAAGTAGGCAAAAAGAACTTTAGCTCGCTCTGAGGGCCTGGAGGTTTACCAGGCCGAAGCGACGGCAACGTAGGCTGCTGTGTTCTGTAGCGATGAAAACGAAAACAGCCGGGCCTCACGGCTGTGAGGTCCGGCTGTCCGTATGCCCTTTACTCTACCGTCACCGACTTGGCCAGGTTTCTCGGCTTGTCGATGTCGCAGCCCCGCTGGAGGGCCACGTAATACGCAAACAGCTGGAGGGGCACAATGCTCAGGGACGGCTGGAGCAGCGGGTGGGTGTCCGGCACGGAGATCACCGCGTCGGCGGTCTTCTCCATCCGCTCCCTGAAAGACTCCGTGGTCACCGCCAGCACCGTGGCCCCCCGGGCCTTCACCTCCACCACGTTGCTCATGGCCTTGTCGAAGAGGGCGGCGTAGGTCCCCAGGGCCACCACCAGCGTCCCGGGTTCGATAAGGGAGATGGTGCCGTGCTTCAGCTCCCCGGAGGCGTAGGCCTCGGAGTGGATGTAGCTGATCTCTTTGAGCTTTAAAGAGCCCTCCAGGCCCATGGCATAGTCCAGGTTCCGGCCGATGAAGAAGATGCTGTCGTGGTTGAAGAACCGGGAGGCGAAATACTTCGTGTCCTCAAAGCTCTCCAGATACCGGCTCATCTTCTCCGGCAGCAGCTGGAGCTCCGCCAGCAGGGCGTCGTAGGCCTCCGGCTCCACGGTTCCCAGCAGGTCCGCCAGATACAGGCCCACCAGGTCCAGGGCGGCCAGCTGGGTGGAATAGCCCTTGCTGGTGGCCACGGCGATCTCCGGCCCCGCCCAGGTATAGAGCACGTCGTCCGCCTCCCGGGCGATGGAGGACCCCACCACGTTGCAGATGGCCAGGGTCCGGCCTCCCAGGCGCTTGGCCTCCCGGAGGGCGGCCATGGTGTCCAGGGTCTCCCCGGACTGGCTGATGGCGATCACCAGGGTGTTGGCGTCCACCAGGGGCTGGCTGTACCGGAACTCCGAGGCCAGCGCCACCTCCACCGGGCGGCGGAGCAGCCGCTCCCAGGTGTACTTCCCCACCACCCCGGCGTGGTAGGCGGAGCCGCAGGCGATCATGTAGATGTGGGAGATGCTTTTGGCGTAGTCCGCCGTCAGGCAGATGTCGTCCAGCACCACCCGGCCCTCCCGGATGCGGGGGGAGATGGTCTTGCGGAGGGCCTCCGGCTGCTCCAGAATCTCCTTGAACATGAAGTGGGGATAGCCCCCCTTCTCGGCGGAGGCGGCGTCCCAGTCAATATGGCTGTGTTCCTTTACGATGGAGTTTCCCTCGCCGTCGAAGACGTCCACGCTCTGGGCCGTCAGCACGGCGATCTCCCCGTCGTTCATATAGGCCACGTCCCGGGTGTGCCGGAGGATGGCCGTGGCGTCGGAGGCGATGAAGTTCTCCCCCTCCCCGAAGCCGATGATGAGGGGACTGTCCTTCCGGGCGGCGATGAGGGCGTTGGGATAGTCGGAGCAGATGATGCCGAAGGCATAGGACCCCTCGATCCGCCGCAGGCACCGGCCCACGGCCTCCAGCATGCTGCCGCACTCCCGGTAGTGGAACTCCAGCAGATGGGCCACCACCTCGGTGTCCGTCTCGGAGGTGAACACCACCCCCCGGCGGGTGAGGAGCTCTTTCAGCTCCAGGTAGTTTTCTATGATGCCGTTATGTACCAGGGCGATTTTCCCGTCCCCGCTGACATGGGGGTGGGCGTTCACATCGTTGGGCTCCCCGTGGGTGGCCCAGCGGGTGTGGCCGATGCCCAGGGTTCCCTCCAGGTCCGCCCCGCCGTGGGTCAGGTCCGCCAGGACCTGGAGCCGTCCCTTGGACTTCCGGACCTGGAGCCCCTTGGCCTCCGACCGGACGGCGATCCCC
>CAMXNV010000049.1 GCA_947245315.1 uncultured Oscillibacter sp.
TTCGGGCAGGCTTCACTCCGTTCCGTTTGTTCCTCCTCTCCCCACGAAAACCGCTACGCTGGGTTTTCGCGGGGGCCCCCGTGTCCCCCCTACTTCTTTTACTCTTTTGGACCGTGCACGGCCCGTTTTCTCGTTTTCTTCTGGAAGAAAATTTGGGGCCCCCGCCGCAACCCAGCGTAGCGGTTGCGGTGGGGAGAGGAGGAAGGAATGGAGCAGAGCGCAGTCCTCGCCGTTAGGCGGGGACGGAGCGGGCGGAATTTCTTCCGACGACATGGGGGGTGCTTTGCACCAGCCCCCCAAAAGGGAGTAGCCTACCCCTTACAGCCTATCTTACAAAAATGTAAGACACACCCCCGAAACTGTAAGCCAAAACCATGGCACCCCACGCCCCATCCTGCTACAATAGCCTCACAACCCAAGAGGAGGACAGCGATATGTCGATATTGGAAGTACAGCATCTCCAAAAAATCTACACCACCCGCTTCGGCGGCAATCAGGTCACCGCCCTGGCGGACGTGAATTTCTCCGTGGAGCCCGGGGAGTACGTGGCCATCATGGGCGAGTCCGGCTCCGGCAAGACCACCTTATTAAATATCCTGGCGGCCCTGGACCGCCCCACCGCCGGGGAGGTCTTCCTCAACGGCAAGGCCCTCTCCGACATCCGGGAGCGGGACCTGGCGGCCTTCCGCCGGTCTCACCTGGGCTTCGTCTTCCAGGACTTCAACCTCCTGGACACCTTCTCTCTCCAGGACAACATCTTTCTCCCCCTGGTCCTGGCGGGGAAGGACTACCGGGACATGCGGAAAAAGCTCCTCCCCATCGCGGAGCAGCTGGGCATCACGGAAATCTTGACCAAGTACCCCTACGAGGTCTCCGGGGGCCAGAAGCAGCGCTGCGCCGTGGCCCGGGCCCTGGTGACGGACCCCCAGATCGTCCTGGCCGACGAGCCCACCGGCGCCCTGGACTCCCGGGCCTCGGACAACCTGCTGGAGCTCTTCGGGGAGATCAACCGGGGCGGCCAGACCATCCTCATGGTCACCCACTCCGTCAAGGCCGCCAGCCACGCCGGGCGGGTCCTCTTCCTCCGGGACGGGCAGGTGTACCACCAGCTCTACCGGGGCGGCCAGAGCGCCGAGGAACAGTTCGCCAAAATCTCCGACACCCTCACGGTGCTGACGCAAGGCGGTGAGCCCCGTGCGTAAGTCCGGCTTCTTCCCCCGCCTGGCCCTGGTGAACCTCATGCGGAACGGGCGGTTCTACGGGCCCTATCTCCTCTCCTGCGCCGTCACGGCGGCCATGTACTACATTCTGAAGTTCCTGGCCTATAACGAGGGCCTGGACAGCGTCCGGGGGGCCATGTACCTGAAATCCTTCGCCTCGGTGGGCTGCCTGGTGGCGGCGGGGCTCTCGGCGGTGATTCTGCTCTACGCCAACAGCTTCGTCATGAAGCGCCGCCAGCGGGAGCTGGGCCTGTACAACATCCTGGGCCTGGAAAAGCGGCACATCGCCCGGGTTATGCTCTGGGAGACCTTGTACTGCGCCGCCGTCACCCTGATCGGGGGCGTGCTCCTGGGGATTCTCTTCTCCAAGGCCGTGGTCCTGCTGCTCTTGAAGCTGGCCCGCATCCCCGCTCAGTTCGGCATGGAGATTTCCGTCCCGGGCATCACGGAGACGGCCATGCTCTTCGGCGTCCTCTTCCTGGTGACCCTGGGGCAGAACCTCTTCCGCCTGGGCCGGGCCCGGCCGGTGGAGCTGCTCCGCAGCGCCTCCGCCGGGGAGCGGGAGCCCCGGACGAAGTGGCTGCTGGTCATCCTGGGAGTCCTGACCTTGGGGGGCGGCTACTTCCTGGCCATCTTCACCCAGAACCCCATTGAGGCCATGCTGTGGTTTTTCGCCGCGGTGATCCTGGTCATCATCGGCACCTACTGCCTCTTCACCGCCGGGTCCGTAGCGGTGCTGAAGCGCCTCCGGGCCAACCCCGGCTTCTACTACCAGACCCGGCACTTCACCGCCGTCTCCGGCCTTCTCTACCGGATGAAGCAGAACGCCGTGGGCCTGGCCAGCATCTGCATTCTCTCCACCATGGTGCTGGTGACGGTGTCCACGACGATTGCCATGAACATCGGCCTGGAGAACGCCCTGAACGAGATGTTCCCCGTAGACATCGAGTTCATCCAGGACCTGGAGAACCAGCCCGGGGACCCCATGGACCACATGGCGGAGGTCCAGGCCGCCGCCGAGCGCTCCGGGGGCTATACGGACTCCCGGTACTACAGCCGCTATTGGTGCTACTGCGGCGTGAAGGGCCAGGAGATTGCCCTGAACCTGGACCAGGTCTGTCTCCGGACGCTGGTGGAGGTAGTGACGGCGGAGGACTACAACCGCCTCCTGGGAACGGACTACATCCTGGCCCCGGACGAGGTCCTGGCCTGCCCGGAGAACCTGCCGGACTTCCCCGGGGACTTCACCATGGCCGCCCGCTTCGGCGAGCCCGGCCTGACCTTCCACGTCCGGGAGGAGATCACGGAGACCATCCACCACGCCACCACGTCCCTGCTGGGCAAAGAGGACTCCACCCTCTTCCTGGTGGTAGCGGACCAGGAGACGGCCAAGGCCATCACGGACCTGGACACCTCCCGCAGCGCCCGGCAGTTCCGGGTGCAGATGAACCTGGCCGGGAAGGACTACAACGAGAAGCTCTCCCAGACGGAGCGCCTGGTCTTTGAGCTCAGCCAGCGGGACGAGGGCGTGAGCTTCACCAGCAAGCAGGACAACGCCCAGGAGTTCTACGCCATGTACGGGGGCTTTCTCTTCCTGGGCATCTTCCTGGGGCTCCTCTTCCTCCTGGCCACGGTGCTGATTATCTACTACAAGCAGATTTCCGAGGGCTACGAGGACCAGCGCCGCTTCCTGATTATGCGCCAGGTGGGCATGAGCCGCCGGGAGGTGAACGCCTCCATCCACAGTCAGATTCTCCTGGTGTTCTTCCTGCCCCTGGGGGCGGCGGGGCTGCACATTTTCATGGCCTTCCCCATGCTGACCCGGATGCTGGAGCTGTTCAACCTGTATGACGTCAAGCTCTTCGCCCTCTGCACGGCGGGGACCCTGGGGGTGTTCTGCCTGATCTACGCCCTGGTCTTCGTCCTGACGGCCCGGGCCTACACCCGGATTGTGGCGAACTAATTCCCTCTCTCCAGGCCCCGCCGGTGCGCGCGCAAAGCCCCGGCGGGGCCTGATATTAGATTTCAGAAAGAAGCTGGACAGATTTCCGCAGTACAGTGAGGAGGACTGGCAGGGCGGGGAAAAATGACGAAGAGTAACAAAACTGTACTTGTTTTGTAACCCTCTTTCCCAAATATTGGCGTATGCTTTAGAATACGAGGGCCCCCGCCGCCCCTTCGCAAAAAAATCTCTGCGGCCCTTGACAAACTGTATCAACTGTATTATTATTGCTAATACGATAGTACAATGACACAGGAGGAAAATTTTTTCGAAAAGCTTGAAGAATCCCCCCTGGTTGTTCCGTAATATACTTGAGACATGAGAAACGAGGTCTGTCATGAAAATTCTGATTACATCCGACTGGTACATCCCCGCGGTGAACGGCGTTGTCACCTCGGTGAAAAATCTCCGCCGGGAGCTGGAGGCCCGGGGCCACGAGGTCCGGGTGCTGACCCTCTCCCAGAACCGCCGCTCCTACGAGAAGGACGGCGTGACCTACCTGGGCTCCGTGGCGGCGGGCCTGATCTACCCCGGGGCCCGGCTGCGGACGGCCCTGGCGGGGAAGTGGGTCCGGGAGATCGTGGAGTGGGGCCCCGAGGTGGTCCATTCCCAGTGTGAGTTCTCCACCTTCTTCCTGGCCCGGCGCATCGCCGAGGAGCTGGACATTCCCCTGGTTCACACCTATCACACGGTGTACGAGGACTACACCCATTACTTCTCCCCCAACGTCCGCTTCGGAAAGAAGGCCGCCGCGGTCTTCACCCGCTGGGCCGCCTCCCACACGGACTGCCTCATCGCCCCCACGGGGAAGGTGCGGCAGCTCCTCCAGGGCTACGGCGTGCAGAAGCCCGTCTTCGTGGTGCCCTCGGGCATCGACCTGCGGCGCTTCCACGGCGAGCCGGACCCCCTCCGGAGCGCGGTGCTCCGGGCCAGCCTGGACATTCCCCAGGACCGGACCATCCTGGTCTTCGTGGGCCGCCTGGCCGAGGAGAAGGGAGTGGAGGAGCTCCTCCGCTTCCGGGCGGCCATGGGCTCCGGGGACGTGACCCTCCTCCTGGTGGGGGACGGCCCGGACCGCAAGCGCCTGGAGGGCGTGGCCGCCGGGCTGGGGCTGGGAGCTCCCGACGTGGTCTTCGCGGGCATGGTGCCGGCGGAGCAGGTGGCGGAGTGGTATCAGCTGGGGGACCTGTTTGTCAGCGCCTCCACCAGCGAGACCCAAGGGCTCACCTATGCCGAGGCCCTGGCCGCCGGGGTGCCGGTGCTGTGCCGGGCGGACCCCTGCCTCCTGGGCGTGGTCCAGGACGGGGAGAACGGCTGGCAGTACCACACCGAGGCGGAGTTCCGCCAGCGGCTGGCGGACTTCCTGGCCCATCCCCAGCACCGGGAGGCCCTGTGCCGCAGCGCCCGGGAGACCGGGGAGGAGTACTCCGCCCAGCGCTTCGCGGAGCGGGTGGAGGCCATTTACGAGGAACAGATCGAACGGAATGCTGTACGGAGGATACCCGCATGAAACAGCAGACAATTCCCATAGAGAAGAGGGCCCTCCAGGCGGCCTCCCTTGTGGGCTTTGCCATCTGCGTGGCGGTGGCCGTCTGGGGCTGGCAGACCGGCGTCCTGACCTCTCAGGAGAAGCTCCAGGCCCTGGTGGACAAGTGGGGCCCCGCCGGGGCTCTGCTCTTCACCGTCTTCCAGGCAGTGCAGGTGGTGGTGCCCATTCTCCCCGGGGGCCTGGGGTGCCTGGTGGGGGTTGTGCTCTTCGGGCCTGTCTGGGGCTTTACCTATAACTACGTGGGCATCTGCATCGGCTCCCTCCTGGCCTTCGCCGTGGCGAAGAACTGCGGGCGGCCCCTGCTGTACCTGCTGTTTTCCGAGAAGACCATAGAGAAGTACGACGCCTGGACCGAGAAGCGGGACCGCTTCGCCAAGCTCTTCTTCTGGTCCATCTTCCTGCCCATCGCCCCGGACGACTTCCTGTGCTACCTGGCGGGCACCACCACCATGACCTGGCGGCGCTACGCGGCCATCATCCTCCTGGGGAAGCCCTTCAACATCGCCCTGTACAGCATGGGCCTCGTGGCCCTGTGGAAGGTGCTGTTCCCCGGCTTTTGAAAAATTTGCCGTCATAGACTGACGGTTCACGTGTCAAACTGAACCTGCTGAAAAAAGCGGACAAACCGTCCGCTTGGATTTGTGCACCCAAAATACGAAAAGCAACCCAAATTCAGGCAAGCCGCAAGCCGGAAAACTGCGGCGGCCACAGCGAGGCGACCCACTGCGGCAAGGAGGCTGTATGCGCATTTACATTTACAGCGGCGGAGAGAAGCTGGTGGGCAAGAGCGGCGTGGGACAGGCCATCCGGCACCAGCGGGAGTGCCTCCGGCGCTCCGGCGTGCCCACCACGGACCGCTGGACGGCGGACACCGCCGCGGTCCATGTGAACACCATCCTGCCGGACTCCGTACTGGCGGCCCTGGGGGCCAAGCTCCGGGGCCGGAAGGTGGTCTGGTACGGCCACTCCACCATGGAGGACTTCCGGTCCTCCTTCAAGGGCTCCAACGCCCTGGCCCCCCTGTTCAAGCGCTGGATCACCTTCTGCTACGGCCTGGGGGACCTGGTGCTGACGCCCACGGAGTACTCCCGGGAGCTGCTCCAGAGCTACGGCCTGAAAAAGCCGGTCTACAGCATCTCCAACGGCGTGGACACCTCCTTCTTCAAGCCCGACCCCGCCGCCCGGGCGGCCCTCCGGAGCCGGTACGGCTTGAGAGAGGACGAGAAGATCGTGGTCTCCGTGGGCCACATGATCGCCCGGAAGGGCCTGCCGGAGTTCCTGGAGCTGGCCCGGCGGACGCCGGGGGCCACTTTTATCTGGTTCGGCTGGACGAATCCCAAGCTCATCCCCCAGGAGATCAACGAGGCCATCCAGCGGGCCCCCGCCAACGTGCGCTTCCCCGGCTACGTGGGCCGGGAGGAACTGCGGGAGGCCTACCAGGGGGCGGACGTCTTCGCCTTCCTCAGCCACGAGGAGACGGAGGGCATCGTGGTCCTAGAGGCCCTGGCCTGCGGAATTCCCACGGTGCTCCGGGACATTCCCGTCTACGGCGGCTGGCTGAACCATGGGGAAAATGTATACAAAGCGTCGAATAACGATGAATTTCAACAGATCGTATCGGATTTGCTGGCCAAGACCCTGCCGGACCTCACTTCTGCCGGGCGGGCGGTGGCGGAGTCCCGGAGCCTGGAGCAGGTGGGCCGGAGGCTGAAGGACATCTATTTGGAGCAGCGGGTTCTGCCGCCCCTCCCGGCGGCCCTGCCCCAGAAACAGGCCCGGGCCTAGGGATCCTTTCGGGAAAAGGCCCCTTTCCTTTTTCCTCCATCCGTGGTATAATACGCTCCATCAAACCAACCGGAAGAGGGACCGCGTATGGACATCAAGCAGCTGACGTATTTCATGGCCATCGCCCAGGAGGGCAGCTACTCCCGGGCGGCGGAGAAGCTGGACGTGTCCCAGCCCGCGCTGTCGATTGCGGTGAAGAAGCTGGAGGAGGAGCTGGGGGTTCCCCTGTTCTACACCTTCGACCGCCGCCAGCACCCCACCGACGGGGGCCTCCGCCTCCTGGAGGGGGGGCGCCGCCTGATGGACGTGTACCAGCAGACCCTGGAGGAGGTGAAGGCCTCCACCAAGCAGAGCGCGGGCTCCTTCACCCTGGGGCTGTCCCCCCTCTTCGGGGCCTGTTTCTTCGGGGACCTGATTCCCAGCTTCTCGGCGGAGTACCCCAATATACACATCCACATGATTGAGGACGGAGCCCACAAGATCAACCAGCGGATCGAGGAGGGCAGCGTGGACCTGGCGGTGACCCTGAAAACGGAGGCCCTCTCCGCCTTTGGGAGCTGCCACTTCTCCACCCAGAGGAACGTAGCCCTGCTCCACAAGAGCCACCCCCTGGCGGAGGCCGGGACCGTCACCGTGGCCCAGCTCCGGGAGGACCCCTTTGCCATCTTCAACGAGGACTTCATCCTCCACCGGCAGATACTCTCCGCCTGCCGGGCGGCGGGGTTCCGCCCCCGTATAGCGCTGCTGAGCTCCCAGTGGGACTTCATGGTGGAGCTGGTGGCCCGGGGCCGGGCCGTGTCCATTTTGCCCAAGCCCGTCCTGGACAAGCACCCGGAGCCCAACATCCGCTGCATCCCCCTGACGGACTCCATGAAGTATTGGGACATCGCCCTGGCCTGGAACAAGCAGAAGTACATGCCCCGGGCCTGTGAGCTGTTCCTGGACTACGTCCGGAGGAACCTCCCCCCGGATGACCTCTAGGAGGAGAGAGCGCCCCCGTCCCCGCCTCCCCGGCGGGGATCACTTCTGTCATAAGTATAAATTATATTTATATTAAACTTAATTTTATATTTATAAAATTGTCATTTATCTATAAATTGCCTAAATCTATTTTGTAAATTCATATTATTGAAATTTATTTCTTGATCCCCTATAATAAAAGCATCGAGAGGCTCTCATCCTTCTGCGCGACCCCAAACGACACGAGCCCCCATGAGGGGCTCCGGAACAGAGAGGAGAATGGGAAGATGCAAACCAAGACCGTATCCGCCGCGGGGCAGGACGCCCGCCGCATGAAGGCCCGCCGGGGCCTGGTCATCGCTCTGGTCCTGTGCCTGCTGAGCATGGTGGCCCAGAATCTGCTCCAGACCAATTTCGGAAAGGTGGATATCCAGCAGATCACCACGGTGACGGAGCACGGATACAAGCACACCGCCACCCTGTACGTCCCCAAGAACGCCACGCCGGAGACCCCGGCCCCGGCGATCCTCATGGCCCACGGCTCCTGGAAGGCCCGGGAGGTCATGAACGGCTACGCCCTGGAGCTGTCCCGCCGGGGCTACGTGGTGTACAACTACGATCAGTACGGCATGGGCGACTCGGAGCCCGTGGACTTCCGCAGCGCCGACTCCCGGGACGCCCTCCATCTGGTGGCGAAGCTGCCCTACGTGAACCCGGATCAGATCGGCATCACGGGCCACTCCTCCGGCGGCCGGGTGGGCGACATGCTCTGCAAGCAGCTGGAAGAGGAGGGCAGCGAGCTGCAATTCGCCTCCATCATCCTGGTGGACAATGACCCCTACTATAAAGACTCGGAAGGAAACTATGTCAATAACTACGGCTCGGTCAACTACGGAGTCGTGGCCTCCCGGTATGACGACTGGTTTTTCAGCATCCAGAACGAGGCCGGAGACTGGGTGGTCCGTCCCCGGGACTACATCCGGGGGGACAACTGCAAGTCCTTCCTCTCCTTCGGCGGGGATCCGGCGGACTTCCCGGGCACGCCGGAGGCGGGCAAATACTACACCCAGGTGATTGACGGCAAGGAGGCCACCCGGGTGGTCTATACCCCCGGCGAGATACACTCCTGGGGTTCCCTGTCCCCGGTGTCCATGAAGTACACCGTGGAGTTCTTCCAGAACACCCTGCCCGCGCCCAATCCCATTCCCGCCTCCGGGTCCCTGGGCTTCTTCAAGGAGTGCGTCTCCTTTGTGGGCGTGGTGGGCCTGGTGATGTTCATGATGTATTTCCCCATCGTCCTCCTGGAGACCCGGCTCTTCGCCCCCCTCCGGTCCGAGGAGCTGGTGCCCCCCGCCCCGGCCCCCGGGGATACCAAGGGCAGGCTCTGGTATTGGGGCGGCCTGATTGCGGGCGCGGTGTTCTCCTACCTGGCCTTCCACTGGTTCATGCGCCCCATCTACAACATGCCGGATGAGAAGCTGCCCGCCATCCTGCCCCAGACCCAGACCCTGGCCCTGGGCGCCTGGGCCGTGGCCAGCGGAGTCTTCACCCTGGTGCTGCTGTTCATCAACTACCGGACCAACCTGAAGGCCAAGGGCTTTGACCTGGCGGAGCGGGGCGTGATCCTGCCCCGGGAGAAGCTCGGGAGGACCATCCTCCTGGCGGTGGTGACGGGCTGCGCCACGCTTTCCATTGTGTTCTTCGCGGACTACTTCTTCAACACCAACTTCCAGTTCTGGGCCATCATGTTCCGGGCCTTTGACGCGGAAAAGGTGCCCTACATGCTCTGGGCCCTGCCCCTGTTCCTGATGTTCTACGTGCCCAACTCCATTGCCTGCCAGAGCTTCCGCTACAACGAAATCGGCAAGGGAGGCTGGCTCAATACCCTGATCGTGGCCTTCTTCAACGCGGCCTCCATCATCTACATTGAGATCGTGCAGTACAGCGTCTTCGTGGCCACGGGCCAGCCCTTCTGGCACGTGGAGAGCTTTGACCGCCAGCTGGGCGGCTGGCTGCTGAGCACGGTGGTGGTGATGTTCGTCTCCCCCTGGATTGCCAGGAAGATTTACAAGGAGACCCGGAACCCCTACCTGGGCGGCATTCTGAACGCCATCATCGTGGTGGCCACCACGGCGGCCATGACCATTACTTACGTGCCCGTCTGAGAACCCCAAAGATCCGGCAAGGGCCCGCTGGCGGATGCCGGCGGGCCCGCCCGGCGTTTTCCCCCCACCAAACCAAATCAGAAAGGGAGAGAGACCATGACACAAAAATCCGCACTAATCACCGGCGCCGCCTCCGGCATTGGCAAGGCCTGCGCCCAGCGCATGGCCCGGGAGGGCTATGGCGTCGTCATAGCCGACGTAAACCTGCCCGCCGCCGGGGCCCTGGCGGAGGAGCTCCGTTCCCAGGGCCTGTCAGCCCTGGCGGTCCACATGGACGTGTCCAGCGAGGAGGAAGTGGAGTCCGGCTTCGACCGGATGACGGAGGCCTTCGGCGGCTGCGACCTGGTGCTGTCCAACGCGGGCATCCAGATTGTCCACCCCTTTGACGAGTACCCCTTTGCCGACTGGAAGAAGATGATGGCCATCCACGCCGACGGGGCCTTCCTGGTGTCCCGGGCGGCCTTCCGCCGGATGAAGGCGGGCGGGGGGCGGATTGTCTTCACCGGCTCCGTCCAGTCCTTCGTGGGCTCCAAGCTGAAGGAGCCCTATAACTTCGTCAAGCACGGCGTGGCGGGCCTGGCCAAGTCCATCGCCCGGGAGGGGGCCCCCTACGGCATCTACGCCTATACCATCTGCCCCAGCTACATCAAGACCCCCCTGGTGGAGAAGCAGATTCCGGAGCAGGCCCGGGACCTGGGCCTCACCGAGGAGGAAGTCGTGAAGACCATCATGCTCCGGGACACGGTGGACGGGGAGTTCACCACCGTGGAGGACGTGGCGGACGCCCTGGCCTACCTGGCGAGGGACCGGGGGGCCCTGACGGGCCAGTCCCTGCGGCTGACCCACGGCTGGGCCATGCAGTGAGGGGGGGACGGCGATGGAACGGATTGCGGTGTACGGCTCCGGGGTCATCGGCTCCGCCCAGGCCACTCTGGTCATCGGCCACGGCCTCCCCTGCACGGTGATCGGGCACTCCCAGGCGGGCCTGGCCCGCTGCCGCCGGGCCGTGGAGGAGAACTGGGACGATCTCATTGCCCACGGCCTGGTCACGGAGGCCAACAAGGCCGCGGCCCTGCGGCTGCTGACTGTCACCAACGACCCCGCCGCCCTGGCGGGCCACACCTTTGTCTTCGAGGCCGTCACCGAGGGGGCCGCCGAGAAGCGGGCGGCCTATGAGGCCGTTGCCCGGTACGGGGCCCCGGAGGCGGTGACCGCCTCCTGTTCCTCCTCCATGGACGGGGAGGACCTGGCGGCCCTGTCCCCCCGGCCGGAGGGCCTGCTCCTGGCCCATCCCTTCCAGCCGGTGCACATGCTGCCCCTGGTGGAGGTGGTGCGCCACCGCCGGACGGCCCCCTGGGCCCTGGAGCGGACCCTGGCCCTGCTGGAGACCCTTCACCGCCAGGTGGTTGTGCTGAACCGGAGCGTGCCCGGCCTGGTGGTGAACCGCCTGGCCCAGGCCCTCTTCCGGGAGTCCCTTTATTTAATTGAAGAGGGAGTCACCACTGCCGGAGACATCGACCGGGCGGTGAAGTACGCCGTAGGGATGCGCTACGCCTCCATTGGCCTCCTGGAGTATTTCGACGCCGTGGGCTTTGACCTGGAGAGCACCATAGCCCGGAACGTGTACCCTAGCCTCTGCGATGCGAAGCGCCCCCAGCGGACGGTAGAGGCGGGCCTGGCCTCCGGCGAGACGGGCCAGTCGGCGGGGAAGGGCCTGTACGACTGGAGCCAAAAAGACGGCGCGGACTTTCGCCTCCGGAAGCAGAGCCCCTATTTTGAGGGTGTAAAGGAGTGGACCCTGCCGGAGTAAGCCCCGCCGCCCGGCGGTCCCTTTCTTCAAAGCGCCGCCTCTTCGAGGGCCCGCCCCCCCCCAAAAAGGCTCCCTCTCTGAGGGAGCTGTCGCCGCCGAAAGGCGGTGACTGAGGGAGTTCCCCCGCGGGGCCGTCCCCTCGTCCTTCCGCTGCCCTGGTGCTTGAACCGGCTTGGTGGGAACCCTCTCAGTCTGGCCTCCGGCCAGACAGCTCCCCCAAAGGGGGAGCCAAGTGGAGGCGGTGCTTTGCCTTCACCATTTCCAAAGAGGGCAGTCGGTTCCTCCGGCGCCCCCCCTTGCCTCTCCCTTTGGGAGAGGTGGCGCGGCCCGGGGCCCCCGCGAAAACCCAGCGAAGCGGTTTTCGTGGGGAGAGGAGGAAGGAATGGAGCGTGTGGAGTCGTCGCCGCAGGCGGCGACGCAACGGAGCGGAATTTCTTCCGACGACGCGACGGAGAGGGCTTTTCCCACGGACCCCCCATCCATCGATAGACCACCCTGTAGGGAAGGGGCTCCGTCCCCTTCCGTCCTCCGGGAGTGCCCAGCTTCCGGTAGACGGGGCGGGACAGAG
>CAMXNV010000050.1 GCA_947245315.1 uncultured Oscillibacter sp.
CGGAACCCCGAATACGAAAAGCAGCTCCGCTTCATGCGGGAGGAGCTGGGCCTGTCCATGGTCATCAACCCGGAGCGAGCCGCCGCCCGGGAGATCGCCCGGGTGCTCCGCTTCCCCGCCGCCATGAAGGTGGAGTCCTTTTCCAAGGGGCGGCCGGAGCTGGTGGAATACCGCCTCCCCGCCGACTCCGCCCTGGACGGCCTGGCCCTGGCGGACCTGTACCGGAACATCCGGGTCCGGGTGCTGATCTGCGCCGTGGCCCGGAAGGGGGAGATCACCATCCCCTCCGGCGACTTCGTCCTTCGGGCGGGGGACAAAATCTATCTCACCTCCTCCCCGGATCAGCTGGCCCAGTTCTTCCAGCACCTGGGGGTCTTCCGGCGCAAGGCCTCCACGGTGATGATCGTGGGCGCCAGCAAAATCTGCTACTACCTGGCCTCGGAGCTCCTGACCATGGGCATGTCCGTGAAGATCATCGACCGGGACGAGCAGCGCTGCATCCACCTGGGGGAGCAGCTCCCCAAGGCCCTGGTCATCGTGGGGGACGGGACGGACAGCGACCTGCTCCACGAGGAGGGCATCGAACAGACGGACGCCTTTGTGGCCATCACGGGCATCGACGAGGCCAATATCCTCATGGCCATGTGCGCCGCCCGGGACTCCGGGAACAGCTGCAAGGTGGTGGCCAAGATCAACCGGAAGTCCCTGGTGGACCTGGTGAGCAACGAGAGCATGATCGACAGCGTCATCTCCGCCCGCTCCACCACCACGGAGCTGATCGTCCAATACGTCCGGGCCATGGAGAGCGCCTCCGGCGCTCAGATCAAGACCCTTCACCGGCTGGTGGAGGGGGCGGTGGAGGCCCTGGAGTTCGGCGTGACGGAGGACGTGCCCTTCATCGGCGTGCCCCTGAAGGACCTGAAGCTCCGGAACGGCATCCTGCTGGCGGGCATCGTCCGGCAAAACGGAAAAATCGTCATCCCCTCCGGCAACGACTCCCTGAGCCAGGGGGACGACGTGATTGTCGTCACCACGGACACCTCTCTCCAGGATATCCACGACATTCTCCAGTGACTCCATTCCCACCATTTAATATGAACAAAGGGGCGATCTCTTGAATTTTCGAATGATCGGCTATGTCATCGGGCGCATCCTGTGGACGGAGGCGGTCCTGCTGCTGCTGCCCGCCGTGGTGGCCCTGCTGTACGGGGAGCCGGCGCTGCCCTTCCTGGGGCCGGTTCTGCTGCTGCTCCTGGCGGGGCTCCCCTTCCGGAAGAAGCCCGGCCAGACCGCGCTGTACGCCCGGGACGGCTTCGCCGTGGTGGCCCTGGCCTGGGTGCTGATGAGCGCCTTCGGCGCCCTGCCCTTCCTCCTCTCCGGGTATATCCCCAGCTTTATCGACGCCTTTTTCGAGACCGTCTCCGGCTTCACCACCACCGGGGCCACCATCCTGACGGCGGTGGAACCCCTGAGCCAGGGAATTCTCTTCTGGCGGAGCTTCACCCACTGGATAGGCGGCATGGGGGTACTGGTGTTCGTCATGGCCGTGCTGCCCATGACCGACGGGCACGGCATGCACCTCCTCCGGGCGGAGATGCCCGGCCCCTCCGTGGGCAAGCTGGTGAGCCGCATGAGCGACACCGCCAAGATTCTCTATGGCATCTACCTGGTGATGACCCTGGTGGAGATCGTGCTGCTGGTCCTGGGGGGGATGCCCCTGTTCGACGCCTGCATCCACTCCTTCGGCTCCGCCGGCACGGGCGGGTTCAGCAGCAAAAACCTCAGCGTGGGGGCCTATGACAACGCCTATTTCGACGTGGTGATCGGCGTCTTCATGCTGCTCTTCGGGGTGAACTTCAACCTCTACTACTTCCTCCTCATCCGCCGCTTCCGGGACGTGTTCCGGTCCGAGGAGCTGTGGGCCTACGCGGCCATCGTGGGCGCCTCCGTGGTGGCCATCGCCGTGGACATCCTCCACATGTACGAGTCCTTTGCCCAGAGCCTCCGGTACTCCTTCTTCCAGGTGGCCTCCATCATCACCACCACCGGGTACGCCACAGCGGACTTCAACCTCTGGCCCACCTTCTCGAAAGGGATCCTGGCGGTGCTGATGTTCGTGGGGGCCTGCGCCGGGTCCACCGGCGGCGGCATCAAGGTGGCCCGGATCGTCATCCTGGCCAAGACCTCCTGGGGGGACATGCGGAAAATGCTCCACCCCAACGCCGTCACCACCACCCGGTTCGAGGGCAAGGCCCTGACGGATAAGCACATCCGGAGCGTCCACCTTTTCATTACGGTGTACCTGCTGGTGTTCACCGCCTCTTTTCTGCTGCTGACCCTGAACGGGTATGACCTGGTCTCCACCTTCACGGCGGTCTCGGCCTGCATCAACAACATCGGCCCGGGCCTGGAGGTGGTGGGGCCCATGGGGAACTTCGCCGGGTTCTCCTGGTGGGCGAAGCTGCTGCTGTCCTTCGACATGCTGGTGGGGCGGCTGGAGATTTTCCCCATGCTGCTGCTCTTCGCCCCGTCCATCTGGAAGCGGCGGCGGATTATCCGCAGAATGTGAGGCGGAGTCCCCTCCCTCCATATAAAAGCAACCCCCTGACGCAGAATCCTGCGCAGGGGGTTTTCCCTTTCTTATTTGAACGATGGAACGCGGCTCTCTCCTGTCAGGAGACCATCAGCCAGCCCCCGGTGACGTTGAAGACCTGGCCGGTCAGGTAGTCGGAGCCGTCGGAGGCCAGGAACTCGATGACCTTGGCCACGTCGTCCGCCTCGCCGAAGCGGCCCATGGGAATCTTGCCCAGGAACCCGGCTACCTGCTCGGGGGTGTAGCAGGCGGTCATAGGGGTCCGGATGATGCCGGGGGCGATGCAGTTCACATTGATGCCGCACTCCGCCACCTCCCGGGCCAGGGAGCGGCTCAGGCCGATGATAGCCGCCTTGGAGGCCGAGTAGTGCGCATGGGTCACCGAGCCGGAGACCCCGGCCTGAGAGGCCATGTTGATGATCTTCCCGTGCCGGTTCTCCAGCATGCTGGACAGCACCGCCCGGCAGAAGAACATCACGCTGTCCACATTGATATCCATGGTGCGCCGCCACTCGG
This sequence comes from uncultured Oscillibacter sp., assembly GCA_947245315.1. Classification (GTDB taxonomy): domain Bacteria; phylum Bacillota; class Clostridia; order Oscillospirales; family Oscillospiraceae; genus Oscillibacter. Next base: position 3,110 of record CAMXNV010000050.1, read on the forward strand.
CATAGCTCATGTCCTTCAGCAGGCAGTCCGTATAGATGCCCGCGATGTTGACCAGGATGTCCACCTTTCCATAGGTCCGCACGCAGCGCTCCACCGCCTCCTCCACCTCGTGCTCGTGGATGGCGTCGCAGACGTGGGTGGTGAGCCCGCCCAGGTTCTCCTGCCGGAACCGCTCCTCCAGCTTCTCCAGGGAGCCCGGGTGAATGTCCACCGCGAACACGCGGCAGCCCTCCCGCGCCAGGCGGAGGGCCGACGCGGTGCCCATGCCGCCTCCCGCGCCGGAAATAATGGCGGCGGAGTCCTTTAACCCTGAGAACATGTTGATCTTCCCTTTCTGTTTCAATTTGTGTCCGGCCCCGGCTGAGGCATGGCGGCCCGCCCAAGGGCGAAGGGATTTCTTCGCCGGTCAAAACCTATTCCTCATATCGGTTCCTGGCCGGGTAGAGCCCGTACTTTTTCAGCTTCCGGTAAACGGTGGGGCGGCTGATTCCCATGGCCTTCGCCACGTCGCTGATGTTGCCCTGGAACTGCTTCAGGTTTTTCCGCAGCTCCTCCAGCTCCACCCGCTGCACGTCGAAGATGGTCTGCTCCCCCGGCGCCGACGGCGGGATGGGCCTGGAGACGGCCCGGCCGTTCTGCCGCACGGACTCCGGCAGGTCGGACAGCTGAATCCACTGGTCCAGGCACACGATCACCGCCCGCTCCATCATGTTCTCCAGCTCCCGCACGTTGCCGGGCCACCCGTACTGCCGCATGGCCTCCAGGGCCTCTGCGGAGATGCCGTTCACCCGCTTGTCAAAGGCCCGGCCGTACTTTTGGATGAAATAGTTGCTCAGCAGCTCGATGTCGCTGGGCCGCTCCCGGAGGGCCGGGAGCCGGATGTTCAGGACGTTCAGGCGATAGTACAGGTCCTGCCGGAAGGTATTCTCCCGGATGCGCTCGCTCAGGTTCCGGTTGGTGGCGGCGATCACCCGCACGTCCACCTGGATGGGCTTCTTCCCGCCCACGCGGACCACTTCCTTGGTTTGCAGCACCCGCAGCAGGGCGATCTGCGTCTCATAGGGCATGTCCCCAATCTCGTCCAGGAAGATGGTGCCCTTGTTGGCCAGCTCGAACTTGCCCAGGTGGCCGGTCCGCTGGGCGCCGGTGAAGGCCCCGGCCTCATAGCCAAAGAGCTCGCTCTCAATGAGGGACTTGGGGATCGCGCCGCAGTTGATGGCCACAAAGGGCTCCTTGGACCGGGGGCCGTTGTTGTGGATGGCCTGGGCGAACATCTCCTTGCCCGTGCCGCTCTCCCCGGTGATGAGGACGGAGGAGCTGTGCCGGGCGGCAATCTGGGCCGCGTCGATGGCGGAGCGCAGCACCGGCTCCTCCCCGATGATGTCCTGGAAGGTGAAGGAGGCCTGGGGGAACGCCCGCTCGGTGACGATGCGGTTCAGGTCGGAGCACTTTTGCAGCTGCATGAAGTACTCGTGGGGCTGCCCCGTCACCCGCCGGATGGTACACAGAAGCGGATTGTACTTCTGCTTGGGCACCAGGTCCCGGGAGAACTCCCCCAGCTCCCGGATTTCCCGGTTGATGGCGTCCAGGCGGCTCCGGGAGATGGTCTCGTCGAAATACTCGAAGATATTCTTCTCGGAAAAGCGCTCCTTTTCCCTGGCGCTCTGACAGAGCATATCGATGGCGTGCCGGTTGGCCGCATGGATGGCCCCGTCCTCGTGAAAATAGATGGCTCCCGCGTCCACCGCCTCCAGGGTGGTGTTCAGCTTTTGGTTGACATCCAGGATGTCCTCGTTCCGCTTTTTCAGGGCCATCTGCTGAGAGATGGCCTCGGCGGCCAGGATGGTCAGCCCCAGCGTGTGGTCGTGGCTGTGCCACCAATAGCCGGAGATGCCGATGACCCCCAGGCAGCGCCCCGTCCCGATCTCGTGAATCGGGGCCCCCGCGCCGGCGATGTCGTCGTCGATGGCCGCCGGGTGCTCCGTGGAGACGATCTGGAAGGGCCGGTCCAGCTGCCAGCAGGCGTAAAACAGCCCCGGGTAGGGGTCGTTCATCCCCCGGTAGGAGCCCTCGTACAGCTCCGTGGAGTGGGCCACCTCGATCATCTTGGGGCTGCCCACCAGCTTCAGGATGATGCCGTCGTTGTCCATCAGCGTGACCCAGAAGTCGTTGGGCTTCAAAAAGCTGTGGAGCAGGTTCATATAGGGCTCCGCCGCGTCCAGCAGCTCCCTGGAGGTCCTCAGCGCCGCCTGGAACCGCTCACCGGAGACCCGGCCCTTCTTCTGGCTGTTGGGGTCCTTGCAGAGGAGATAGGACACCTCCCAGCAGGCCAAGATGTCGGAGCGGATGCCGGTGATCCCCTCGAAGGAGCCGGTGCGGAAATACCGCTCCCTGGCGGTCCGGACATGATCCAGGTACTCCTTGCTAAACAGATTGGTGTCGTTCATAACCGTTCTCCTGTTTTACAATAATACCCATATTATATACGAACCCGGCGGAAATTGCACCCTTCCCTTTCAGACGCGCGGCGGCAGGAGAATCGAACACAGACGGAGGGCCCTCAGGCCACGAAGCCCAGCAGCTTGGGCAGCGCCAGCACAACCGGCGGGAAATAGGTCACGGCCACCAGCCCGATCAGCATGACGCACAGCAGGGGCAGCACCGCCCTTACAATGCGCATGAACTCGGTCTTGGCCAGCCCGGCGGCCACGAAGAGGTTGCAGCCCACCGGAGGCGTAATCATGCCGATGGCCAGGTTCAGCACCATAATCAGGCCGAAGTGAATGGGGTTCACCCCAAACTTCGACACCAGGGGCAGCAGTATGGGGGCCAGGATCATAATGGCCGCGGAGGTCTCCATGATGCAGCCCACCACCAGCAGCAGGAGGTTGATAATCAGCAGGATCACAATCGAGCTGTCTATGCCGCCGATCAGATCCGAGAGCACCGCGGGCAGATTCTCCACGGTGAACACCCGGCCCAGGGTGGTGGCGGTGCCCACGATAATCAGCACGTTTCCCACGGTGACGCAGGAGTTCATCACCGCGTCCTTGAACTTCTGCCAGGTCAGCTCCTTGTAGATGAAGGTACCGGCGAAGAAGCCGTAGATGACCGCCACGGCGGCCGCCTCGGTGGGAGTGAAGATGCCGCCGTAGATGCCCCCCAGGATGATGACGGGCACCAGGATGGCCCAGATGGCGGCGACGAACTCCTTCCAGACCCGGCGGAGGGAAAAGGCCCTTCCGTTGCCCTTAAAGCCCCGCTTGTGGGAGATATACATCGCCATTCCGATCAGCAGCAGCGCCGTCAGGATGCCGGGGCCGAAGCCCCCCAGGAACATGCCTCCGATGGAGGTGTTGGTGGAGACGCCGTAGACCACCATGGGAATGCTGGGCGGAATCAGGATGCCCAGGCAGCCGGAGGCGGCAATCAGCGCCAGGGAGAAGTCCCGGTCATAGCCCCGCTCGATCATCGTCGGCACCATGATGGAGCCGATGGCCGCCACGGTGGCGGGGGCGGAGCCGGAGATCGCGCCGAAGAACGCGCAGCAGGCCACGGTGACGATGGCGAACCCGCCGGTGAAATGCCCCAGGAGGGAGTCCCCCAGGTTGACCAGCCGCTTGGAAAGGCCCCCGCCCTCCATCAGCGCCCCCGCCAGAATGAAGAAGGGCACGGCCATCAGGGGGAAGGAGTCGCAGGAGGTGAACATGCTGGTGGCGATGTAGGAGGGATTCACGCCCCCATAGGTCACGGAGTAAATGGCGCAGGTCAAGCCAATCGACACGCAGATGGGAACATTCAGGAACAGAAACACGAAGAACAGAATCAAAATGACCGCGATACTATTCATTTGATTCAACCTCCTTGCCGCCGCGCCGGGAGAGCAGCTGGTCAATCTCTCGGACAATCAGGATGACGTAGTGGATACTGGCGATGGCTGCGCCCACGTAGGGGCCGATGTAGGCCCAGATCATGTTGACCTGCATGGCGGCCGATACCTGGGGGCGGCTGATGAGCTTCTGGATGACGCCCACCCCGTAGTACGCGACAAAGATGAAAAACGCCAGGCAGAGCAGATTGGACACAATTTTGATGATGATCTTTCCCGTGTCGTTCACCACAATGGGCAGGATGTCGCAGCACAGATGGGTCTCTCGCCGGGTGGAGACGCAGACGGAAAAATAGATCAGCCAGATGAACATAAAGCGCCCCAGCTCCTCGGACCACACCAGAGGAAACTTCGCGAAGCGGCAGATGATTTGCAGGAAGATGATGCAGGACATGACCACAATCAGCGAGCAGCAGATCAGGTTCTCCAGCTTGGACAGCCAGAGGTCCACCTTGTCGAGCGCGCGGACAATCGGTTTCACAGTATCCCACCTTTCTGGAGAATTGAGTTCACCGGCGGCCCCGAGCGCAAAAGGCGCGGGGCCGCTTCGTTCAGCCGGGGAGGAATTCGCTCCCGCCGCCGGGCGCTTTTCCGGAGTCACGCTTGACATGTGGCGGAAAAGGCTCTCCCGGGCGGCCTCCGGCGGCTGTGCCGTTCTTACAGCACCTCGTCCGCCGTGGCGGAGGCATACTGCGTATTCAGCTCCTCCACGGTCTTCAGGATGGCGTCCAGGTCCACCTCGGGGAAGGAGCTGCGGAACCACTCATAGGTGGCCTGGGTCTTCTCGATCCAGGGAGCCCGGGAGGCCTCGTCGTGCAGGTCGTTGATTACCATGCCGTTTTCAATGCAGCCGTCCCGGCAGCGTCCGTTCTCCTCCCGGGCCCGCTCCATGCAGTAGCTCTGCATCTGGGCTCCGGCCTCGTCCAGCACGGCCTGGAGGTCCTCCGGCAGGGAGTAATACAGGTCGGCATTGATGGACAGGGGGCACACGTCGAAGAGGAGGCCCAGGGAGGTGGTGTACTTCTGTACCTCATAGTATCCGGAGTTGTAGTTCGTGATATAGCCGTTCATCTGCCCGTCGATGGCCCCCTGCTGCAAGGCGGTGTAGACCTCGGTGAAGGACATGGGCAGCGGGGAGGCGCCCAGGTCCGTCCAGATCTGGAGCAGCACGTCCGACTCCTGGCAGCGGATTTTATAGCCCTTGACGTCGTCCGGGGTCCGGATGTCCTTGTTGGAGGTGAAGGTGAAGAAGCCGTTGTCGATCAGGCCCAGGATATGGACGCCCACGTCGGTCTCAATCTGCTTGCGGATGACCTGGCCCTGCTCGGTGTCCATGAAAGCATAGGCCGCGTCCCGGTTGTCAAACAGGAAGGGCAGGTTGAAGAACTTCAGCTGGTTGGAGAAGTTGGCATAGATGGGATTTCCGCACTCCACGATGTCGTTGTTTCCCATGCTGGTGGCCTCCAGCATGGAGCGGGGATCGCCCAGCTGGTTCGCGGGATAGAGGTCGATGTGAATCCGGCCCTCGGACCGCTCCTCCACCTTCTCGACGAAGAAGCGCTCCGTCTGGGTGACCAGGTGGTCCTCCGTCACCGTGCCGCTCATTTTCAGGCTGTACTCCGGGGTTCCGGCGGGCTTCTCCTCCCCGCCGGAGGACGCGGGCGCGCTGGACCCGGCGGGCTTGGAGCCGGAGGAGGAAGACTCTCCCCCTCCGCAGGCCGCCAGGGAAAGCGTCAGCGCCAGGGCGAACAGCAGTGCAAGGGACCTTTTCAAAACGCTCTTTTTCATGTTCAAATCTCCTTTTCTTTTTTGTTGGGCCCGTCTCCGAACGCTCAAGCGCGCGTCTCTCAGGCAACTCCCGCCTGGAGAGCCCCGCGTTTGATGGCTGGGAACAGGTCCCGGTTTCCCGTTTTATGATCTCAGCGGCCTCCGCCGCAAAACGGTTCAGGGTCGGCGCGTCCATGGCCCTCTGCTTGGGCCGGGGGTGGTTCCCGTCCTGTGACCGGACCGGCTTGACGGCGGAAGCAGCGCCTTCCGGCGGCCCGCCCGTCCGGCTCTAAGTTGCCTCCTCTCCCCGTCACGGGCGGTAGGCCGTGGCGTTTTCCAGAATCTCCAGCACGCCGGGGACGCCGTCCAGCTTCGCGTAGAAGCAGCGGCGGTAGCCGTTCTGAGGATCGTTCGCCTCCGCCTCGAAGACGAAGACCGCGCCCAAGCGCCGGAACTCCTCCCGGCAGGCCTCGTACTCATCGGTGCAAAAGGCGGCGTGGTTCATGGCGTCCCCGGCGCTCAGGAAGGAGAGGTAGTGGAACCCTCCCGGGGAGAGGGGCTGGATATACTCAAAATACACGTCGCCCTTGACGGGGCACATGGCAATCTTCAAAGACAGGTTTTCTATGGGCATCCCGCAGGCGCGGGCCCGCACGGGGGTGAAGACGTAGGAGCTCACCTCCTCCGCGCAGCAGAGGGTCTCCTGTAGGGCGCGCAGGCAGCGGTCCACATCCTCGACCACATAGCCCACATGGGTTCGCGGGGTTAGCTTTTCCCAAATATTCAAACGCATCTCTCCATTCTTTCTTCCCTGTTTCGAGCAAGACCGCTGTGGTTGGCAGCTGTGGCCGGCGGGACCGCGTTCTGCCTGATTATTAAGCAAAACACATGCCAATTTTGCTCTCTGCGGAAATTTCCTTCAAAATTGGAAAAACGGAATTGGAAAATCGAGGGCTCTATTTGAATCAAGGTGTGGAGCCCCGGCGGGACCGCCCTCCGGCGAAATCCGTTTCCGGGGAGAAGCCCTCTCCCGGCGCTGCGGTCCGACAACCAGGTTTAACTGCAACCGGGGGTTTTTGTGCCCCGTACACCAAAAAACCCTCAAAAATGCAGATATTTTACTTATTTAGTCGATATTCAAGGGCGGTTTTTGTCTCACGAGCACAAAAATTTACCTGGCGGGCCTCCCGCTCCCGGCAAAGCCGTGAGAAATATGGAACGCCGGACGTTACAAATGTCTCTAAAAACGTAACACCTGTAATGAATTGTTTTGCGCTGTAAACCGGCGCTCCCCGCTCCCGGGCGGCCTCCTTCCCCCCTGGCCGTTTGGCGGGGCCCCTGAAAGAACTTCCAAAAGGAGACGTTCTTTACAATAAAGAGGCCCGTCCCATTTCCAATTTTGAAGAAGCGGGCGCTTAAAAAATTTCGGCCCGCGCCCCTCCTTCCCGCCGGGTTGGCATAAATATTGCTAAACTTATCTTCCGGTTGGCACGTCCCCGGTCCGGACCCGGCAAATCTGTTTCTTGAGGGGAGATTCATCCATGAACTACTTGCAGTGGCTGACCCAGTCCACCCCCACCAAGTTTTGGCACGACTCCGCCATTCCGGAGGAGATAGACGCCGCCATCGGGAACGGCGCCCTGGGGGTTACCACGAATCCGGTACTGACCTACAAGACCCTCCAGGCCGCGCCGGAGTTCTGGCAGCCCGAGGTTGACAAAATTCCCAAAACGCTGACGCCTCCCCAGCGGGCGGAGGCGCTTTTGAAAATGGTGGCGGTCTACGCCGCCGGGCGCTTCCGCCCCATCTTCCAGCAGACGGAGGGCGAGCACGGGTACGCCCTGGGCCAGCTGGACCCCTCCATCTGCATGGACAGCGAGAAGATGATCGAACAGGGCCTCCGCTACGCCTCCTGGGCGGACAACATCTCCGTCAAGACTCCCTCCATCAAGTCCGCCCTGCCCCTGGTGGAGGAGCTGGCCTCCCGGGGCATCGCCGTGTGCACCACGCTGAACTTCTCCGTCTCCCAGGCCATGGCCGTGGGAGATGCCTACATGCGGGGGCGGGCCAAGGCTCTCCAGAACGGCGTCCGGCCCAAGCCCATCTTCGTCGTCCAGCAGGGCGGCCGCCTGGACGAGTACCTGGCGGAAACCGCGAAGGACAACGGCATCTCCATCGACCCGGAGGCGGTGCGCTGCGCCGGGAACGCCGTCTGCAAAAAGGTCTACCGGCTCTTCCGGCAGCGGGGCATCCCCGCCAAGGTCATGCCCGCCGGCCTCCGGGGGGTACACCACCTCACCTCCATGGCCGGGGCCGACATGGTCTTCTCCCTCCAGGCCCGCATACAGAACATGGTCCTGGCGGAGGACCCGGAGCGGGTGTGCCACGCGGAGGAGGAGATTCCCCCGGAGGTCATCCGGGAGCTGTACAGGATTCCGGAGTTCGTCCGGGCCTACGAGGAAGGCGGCTTGAAGGAGGAGGAGTTCATCACCTTCGGCGTCACCCAGAAGACCCTCTCCCAATTCCTGTGGACGGGCTGGGTGCCCCTGGAGACCTATCAGGCGGACGCCTCCGACCGCTGGTTCTAACCTTGGGACCTTCTCCGGCGCGGGCGGCCGGTCCGGGACAGCGGACTCATGGCCTCTGTGCTTCCGGTTAAGAATTAAGAAAACAGATAGGAGTATGTGCGTGTTATGAAAGGCATCGTGAAATTTGCGCTGGGGCCCCAGGGCGTCGCCCTGCGGGAGCTGCCGGAGCCCGTTCCAAAGGAGGGGGAGCTGAAGGTCAAGGTTCTGGCCGCCTGCATCTGCGGCAGCGACGTCCACGCCATCAACGACGAACGGGCCACGGCCATGCCGGTGGTCCTGGGCCACGAGTACGTGGGCCAGGTGGTGGAGACCTGCGCGGACGCGGGCGGCTTTCAGGCGGGGGACTGGGTCATGACCCTGCCCGCCTGTTACAGCTGCGGCTCCTGCGCCCTCTGCCGCCAGGGCCTGGTCACCCTCTGCCGGGACCGGAAGTCCATCGGCTCCCACGTCAACGGCGCCATGGCCAACTATCTCGTAGTCCCGGCAAAATACACCTACCGGCTCCCGGAGGAGGCCCGCACCCGGGAGGACCGCCTCGCCTACGCCCTGACGGAGCCCCTGGCCTGCGTGGTCCGGGGGGTGTACGAGAAGATCCGGGTGAATCCCGGGGACACCGTGGTGGTCAGCGGCCCGGGCGTCATGGGCCAGTTCGCCACCCAGG
>CAMXNV010000051.1 GCA_947245315.1 uncultured Oscillibacter sp.
CCACTTGCCTCTCCCTTTGGGAGAGGTGGCACGGCGGAGCCGTGACGGAGAGGGCTTCCCCCGGAATCTCTCATGCATCGATAGAACACCCTGTAGGGAAGGGGCTCTGCCCCCTTCCGTCCTCCGGGAGTGCCCTGCTTCCGGTAGACGGGGCCCCAAGGCTCCCTCTAAGAGGGAGGCTTTTTTGTTTAGAGCGTGGGGCCCGGTCCCCAGACCGGGCCATTCCCCTGGGAGCGCCATGCTCCCGGCAGCCGCCCCCTTCAAAATCCAAACCCCTGAAACCGCTCCGGCTCCAGGGGTTGAATTGTTTCGTTTTCAAAACGTTTTGTAATATATTCCAGGCTAAATTCCCTTGCGTAGTCACTCCGCCGCAGTTCCAGACCCCCCTCAGCTCCTCTCAAGGGCCCTTTTCCCCTTTTCGATCTTAAGAACTTCGATGCAAAAGGGACTAACCGGCGGAATCCCACAGATCTGACTGTAATGCAAAATTACTTTACATTCATTGCCGTCTCACTTTTTCAGGACCTCCGGTGGCCTCGGAGACCCTCTCCTTACTTCCGCAACAGGATCAGCCCCAGCGTGCCGGGGCCGCAGTGGCAGAATATCGTGCAGCCCGCCTTGGCCTCCAGAATCTCCTCGAAGCGGCCATCCTCTTTTAGAATCTCTCGGGCGATGCCCGCCAGCTCGTCCTCGGGGCAGGTGTCCACGATGAAGGCCCGCCGGAGGTCCAGGTCCGTCCGGTCCTGAATCCGGTCCCGCACGTAGTCCCCTACCACCTTGGCAATGTTCCCTCGGTACTTCCTGGTCACCGACATCTTGTTCCCAATCACGTCCACACAGGGGTGGAGTTTCAGCAAATTGGCCCCCAGGGCCGTGACGGCGGAGCAGCGCCCGCCCTTTTTCATGTAGTCCAGCCGGTCCAGGACAAAGCTGGTCTCCAGCCGGGGCGTCATGTCCTCCAGCAGGTCCAGAATCTCCCCGATGGACTTCCCCGCCCGGGCGCTCTCCGCGGCGGCCAGGACCAGCAGCCCGTGGCCCACGGTCAAGTTCTCGGAGTCCACCACGTAGACCTCCGGCACCTCCTCCGCCGCCAGCCTGGCGTTTTGACAGCAGCAGGAGAAGCCGCTGCCGATATTGATATGGAGGACCGCGTCGTACTGCCCGGTCAAAGTCCGGAAGGTCTCCTCATAGTCCGCCGCGTTGACCGCGTTGGTCGTGGTGATCTCTCCCCCGGCCTCCACATGGGCCGCGATATCCGCCGTCCGGATGTCCACCCCGTCATGGTACAGCCGCCCTGCCTTGACCACCCCCAGGGGGAAGACGGTGATGTCGTACTGCTCCAGCAGCCGGGCCGGCAGGTCACAGGTGCTGTCGGTGGTAATTTTAATCATAGGAGCTCCTTCCGGGCCCGGAAATCCCGGGTCCTTGTCCTCATAAACTCCGCCTGGCGGCGGGATTGCACACGCGGAGTTATTATACCACAGATCTTTATAGAAATCCATAGCGAACCCGCCGGGAAAACCGCCAAATGTGCGCCCTTGAGAGCGGCGGCCCTTCTCGAAATTCCCGAAGGCCCTCGAATACGGGAAAGCAGACGGAACCCCAAAAGGCTCCATCTGCTTTTCAGCGTTTTTTATAGGGACAAGGGCCCCTCCTCACGGGCGCTCCGTCCTCAGGGGCGCATCAAAATCTTATACCCGGTTTTGGCGGCGGTATCCGCCACCGCCTGCTCCCACTGCTCCAGGGGATAGATTTTCGTAATCAGCTTCTCCAGCTTCAAACGGCGCTCCTTCAGCAGCCGCAGGGTCAGCTCAAAGGAGCTCCGCTCCGCCGCGAAGCTGTTGACGATGTGCTTCTCCCCAATCAGGGCCCCGTTCATGTCAAAGGGGATGGCCTTGCCGAAGAGACACACCTGCACATACTGCCCCAGGGGCCGCAGGACTTTCAGGCAGGTATCCGCCGACGCGGGAACCCCCGCGCATTCATAGGCCACGTCGAAGCCCTCTCCGCCGCTCAGGCGGCGGCCCAGCTCCTTCACGTCCTCCTTCGTCACGTCCACCGCCAGGTCCGCCCCCAGCTCCCTGGCCAGGGCCAGCCGCCCGCCGTCCATGGCCGTGCCGCCGACGGTCACGTGGGCCCCGGCGATCTTCGCCAGCTGAGCCACCAGCTGGCCCATGATGCCGGGGCCGGAGACGTACACGTAGTCCCCCGCCCGAATCTTCAAGACCTCCAGGACGGAGCGGGTGCAGCAGCTCACGGGCTCCGACAGCGCCGCCTCCTCCAGGGAGACCCCCTCCGGGATACGGAAGGCCCGATCCGCCTTCACCGTCACGTACTCCGCCATGGCCCCGTCCATACCGGAGCCGATGGACCTCTGCTGGGCGCATTTCAGCTCCAGGCCCTCGCGGCAGCTTTTGCACTGGCCGCAGGCGTAGCCCACCGTCATGGAGATCACCCGGTCCCCGGGCTGAAACGCCGTCACCTCCGCCCCCGCGGCGTCCACGACGCCGCTGTACTCGTGGCCCATGGTCACCGGCAGCTCCGCCGGGTACTCGTCCCCAATGATGTGCATGTCCGTGCCGCAGATGCCCACATAGGACACCCGGACCCGAATTTCATCCGCCGCCGGGACGGGGACCGGGACCTCGCACAGGGCCACGCCCCCCGGGCCGGGATGCAGTTTCCGCAATGCCTTCATGTGCCGGTCCCCTCTCAAAACTTGTTCAGCCTCGTGCCCCTGACGCCGGGCTTCACCCGGAAGAGGCATCCCGCCAGGGGCTGGGCCTCCCGCTCCTCCGCCGTCAGGCCGATGCTGGCCGTGGTGATGTACAGCTCGTCCAGCGCCTCGCCGCCGAAGCAGCAGCAGGACACCTGGGCGCAGGGCAGGGGAATCTCCGCCAGGGTCTCCCCGGTCTCCGGATCGATGCGGGAGACCTTCCAGCCCCCAAAGTGGGCCACCCAGAGCTTCCCCTCCTCGTCGATGGTCATGCCGTCGGGCACCCCTTGGTCCGGGGCCACCCGGGCCACCGTGCGGCAGTTCGAGATGCTCCCCGCCTCCCGGTCGAAGTCGAAGGCGAAGACGCACTGGGTGGTGGAGTCCACGTAGTACAGCACCGTCTCGTCCGCGTTCCAGATCAGGCCGTTGGAGATGCCCACACCCCCGAAGAGCTTTTCAATCCGGCCGTCCGGCTCCAGCTTGTAGAAGCTGCCGGTGACCTCGAGCTCCCGCTCCGGCTGGTTGGCCGTCATGGACATGGAGCCGAACCACAGGCGGCCCCGGGAGTCCGCCTTTCCGTCGTTCAGGCGGTTGTTGGAAATCTCCCGCTCCAAATCGCTGACCTCCAGCAGGGTTCTCTTCTCCAGGTCGTAAAGATAAATCCCGTCCTGTAGGGTCAGCAGCACCCGGCCGTCCCGTGTGGGGACGGCGCAGCCGATGTGCTTGCCGATCTCCCAGGTCTCGTTCTCTCCGGCGGCGGGGTCGTAGCGGTGGAGCCAGTCCCCCCGTCCGCCCTCCGTCAGGCCGTCGATCCAATAGAGCTTCTTGCTCTCCCCGTCCCACCAGGGGCCCTCCCCCAGGACGCTGTGACTCTCAAGAACGACTTCCGGCTTCATCTTCCCTCATCCTTTCCGCCGACGCGTCAAACGCGTAGTATTTGGGGATCGTGCCGAACTCCATGCCTCCGGAGACGTTCAGGGCCACGCCGGTGATGTAACCGGCCCAGGGGCTCAGCAGGAACAGGGCCGCGGCGCCCACCTCCTCCGGCGTGCCGCCCCGGCCCAGCCAGGAGTAGTGGTCGCAACGCTGGGCGTAGGCCTCCGGGTCGGCCACCTTTTTCATCTCGTTCAAAAACAGGTCCGTCACGATGTGCCCGGGGCAGATGGCGTTGACCCGCACGCCGTGCCGGGCCTCCTCGATGGAGAGGGTCTGGGTCAGGGAGATGATGCCCCCCTTGGTGGAGGAGTAGCCCGCCGTCTGCTCCTGGCCCACCCGGGCCAGGATGCTGGACATGTTCACGATGGCCCCCTTGGTCTTCCGGAGATGGGGGATGGCGTACTTGCAGCCGTAGAACTCCCCCATCAGGTTGCAGGCCAGCACGTTCTGATAGCTCTCAATGCTCATATCGCAGGCGTCCAGGTGGGCCGGGACATACCCGGCATTGTTCACCATGCCGTCCAGGCGGCCGAAGCGCTCCACCGCCGCGTCCACCAGGGCCTTTACCTGCTCCGGCTTGGAGACGTCACAGGGCTGGAAGACGCAGGTCCCCTTCCCCAGGGCGGTGAGCCTGGCCGCCGCCTCCCGGCCCAGGTCCTCCCGGCGGGCGGCGATCATCACATCCATCCCCGCCTCCACGAACGCCTGGGCGCAGCCGTATCCGATTCCCGTGTTGCCGCCGGTGACGACGGCGGCCTTCCCCCGCATCAGTTCTTCAATTGGTCTCATGGCATCCTCCTGTTGTTCAATTCCCCCGCCGTCACCGGGACTTCCAGCGGGTGGCCACGTCCATCCACACGGCCAGCAGCAGCACCACGCCCTTGGTGACATACTGGGCTTGGGAGGGCAGGTTCATGATGGACATTCCGTTGTTGATGCTGGCCATAATCAGCGCCCCGATGACGGCCCCCGGGACGCTCACCTCCCCGCCCATGGTGCTGGTGCCCCCGATGATGGCGGCGGAGATGACGTCCATTTCCATGTTCTGCCCGGCGGAGGCCGCGGCGGAGTTCAGCCGGGCGGTGTAGACAATGCTGCTCAGGGCGCACATCAGGCCCTCCACCACGAAGATCAGGAAGGTGATCCTCTTGACGTCGATGCCGGAGAGCCGGGCGGCGTCCCGGCTGCCGCCGATGGCGTGGACGTATTTGCCGAACTTCGTGTTGTAGGAGATGAAGGTGAACAGCACCGTGCACAGCCCCGCCAGGACCAGGGCGGCGGGGATGCCCAGGTGGGCCGCCAGCACCGCCGAGGCCGCCATGATGGCGGCGCAGGCCACGCCGATTTTAATGGCCAGGAACCACCCCGGGGCCGCCGCCAGCTGATAGGCCCGCTTGGACCGGGCCGCCCGCAGCTGGGACACGGCGTAGACCGCGCAGAGCGCCGCGCCGGTGAGCAGCGCCGTGTCGTTCAGCCCCTCGCCGCCGCTGAAAATCCCGGGGATATAGGCCTGGCCGATGGCCTTGAAGCCGTCCTTCATGGGGCTGATGGTGACGCCCTGGGTCACCATCATGCAGCCCCCCTGGAAAATCTGCATCCCCGCCAGGGTCACGATGAAGGCCGGCACGCCCCGATAGGCCACCCAGTAGCCCTGGAAGGCCCCCAGGAGCATGCCCACCGCCAGGACGATCAAGATGGTGGGCAGCACCCCCAGGCCCAGGTTCACCATGCAGGCCCCGGCGATGGCCCCGGCGATGGCCCCGGTGAAGCCCACGAAGGAGCCGATGGACAGGTCGATGTGCCCGGCGATCAGCACCCAGACAATGGAGGTGGCCGCGATGGCCGTGGAGGCCGATTGGAGCGCCAGGTTCGATAAATTCCGGGCGGAGACGAAGGTGCCCCCGGTGAGGAGGGAGAACCCCGCCCAAATCAGGGCCAGCACCCCCAGCATGACGATCTGCCAGGCGCTTCCCCCGAACTCCAGGGAGATCAGCTCCCGCACGCCTCTCTTCTCTTCCATACTCAAACGCCTCCTGTCGCGTAGCGCATCACGGTCTCCTGGGTCAGCCGCCGCTCCGTGTTGTCCAAAATGCCCGTCAGCCGCCCCTCGTGCATCACCGCGATCCGGTCGCTCATGCCCAGAAGCTCGGGCAGCTCCGAGGAGATCATGATGATGCTGACCCCCTGCAAAATCAGACGGTTCAATAGGTTGTAGATTTCGTACTTGGCCCCCACGTCGATGCCCCGGGTGGGCTCGTCCACGATGAGAATCTTGGGGTCCGTCAGCAGCCACTTCCCCAGGACCACCTTCTGCTGGTTGCTCCCGGAGAGGTTCACCGCCATCTGCCTGGGCGAGGGGGTCTTGATCTTCATCTCGTCGATGTACCGGCGCACGGCGCGCATCCGCTTGCCCCCGTTGAGAATCCCCAGGGTGGAGAACTTATCCAGCGCCGCCAGGGACATGTTGTCCTCAATGTCCATAAACATGTTCAGCCCGTAGCGCTTCCGGTCCTCCGAGAGGTAGGAGATTCCCTGGCGGATGGCATCCAGGGGCCGCCTGATCTGAATCCGCCGCCCCTCCAGGTACACCTCCCCTTTGCTGTAGGAGCGGTACTCCCCGAAGAGGCTCATGGCCAGCTCCGTGCGCCCCGCGCCCACCAGGCCGGAGAAGCCCAGAATTTCGCCCCGGCGGAGGGTGAAACTGACGCCGTCCACCAGCCGCCTCCCCCGGCGCTCCGGGTCCGTCAGGGTCCAGTCCCGGACCTCCGGGAGGGGCTCCCCGGGCTGGTGCTCCACCCGGGGGAAGAGCTCCTTCAGCTCCCGGCCCACCATGCGGGCGATGACCTGGTCCTGGGTCAGCTCCTTGGCGGGGGCGGTGCCCACACTCCTGCCGTCCCGGAGGACGGTGACCCAGTCCGCCACGGCGAAGACCTCGTCCAGCTTGTGGGTGATGAAGACGCAGGTCACCCCCTGCCCCCGGAGCTCCCGCATGATGCCCAGGAGGTTCTCGCTCTCCGTCTCCGTCAGGGGGGCCGTGGGCTCGTCCAGGATCAGCAGCTTGGCCCGCTTGGACAGGGCCTTGGCGATCTCCACCAGCTGCTGCCGGCCGATGCCCAGGTTGATCACCGGCGTCAGCGGGTTCACCCGTAGGCCCACCCGCTCCAAAAAGCCCTTGGCCCGGCGGACGGTCTCGTGGAGCTGGATCACGCCGTGGGACGTCAGCTCGTCCCCCAGGAAAATGTTCTCCGCGATGTTCATATTTTTGAGGAGGGCCAGCTCCTGATAGATGATGGCAATGCCCGCGTCCTCGCTGTCCCGGATGGTCTGGAAGGCCCGGACCTCCCCGTCGAAGCGCAGGGTGCCCCCGTAGGTCCCCTTGGGGTAGACGCCGCTGATGATTTTCATCAGCGTGGACTTTCCCGCGCCGTTCTCGCCGACGATGGCGTGAATCTCGCCCCTTCGGATTTCCAGCGTCACCCCGTCCAGGGCCTTGACGCCGGGGAATTCCTTGGTGATGTCCTCCAGTTCAAGGATGTTTTCCATGCCTGCCTCCTGGGTGTTCGTTTCGGTCCTGGCGGGCCCGGAACCGGGAGGCGGCGCTCCGCCGCCCCCCGCCCGGGGTCCGCTCTGCCTCTCAGCCGTAGATCTCCGCCTCGGAGAAGATTCCGGCGTCGATGATTTCGCTTTTCAGGTTGTCCGCCGTGATGACCACCATGTCCACCAGGGCCGCCTGGATCTCGCCCGCGCCGTTCTGGATGCTGCCCGTCCAGGCCGGGGTCCCCCCGGAGAGGAAGGCGTCGATGGCCTCCGCCGCCGCTCCGGCGATCTTCGCGGAGGGCTTCAGGATCGTCATGGTCTGGGTGCCCGCGGCGATGCGCTTCATGGCGGCCAGCTCGCCGTCGCCCCCGGTGACCACCACCTTGCCCGCCAGGTCCTGGGCCGCCAGGGCCTCGATGGCGCCTCCGGCCAGGCCGTCGTTGGGGCACAGGACCGCCGCCACGTCGTTGTTGTTCTGGGTCAGGGCATTTTCCACGGCCTTCATGGCCACCTCCGGAGACCAGCCGTCACAGTACTGGTCCGCGATGACCGTGTAGTCCCCGGAGTCGATTTTGGCCTGGATGGCCTCCACGCCCTTCTCCCGGTAGAGGATGCCGTTGCTGTCCGTGGCCGCGCCGCCCACTACGATGATATTTCCCCCGGGCACGTGCTCGGCGATGTAGCCTCCCTGCATCAGGCCCACGGCGTTGTTGTCCTCCGCCACATAGCCGTCATAGAGGATGTCCTCAATCAGGCGGCAGTAGGAGAACACGGCCACCTTCTCCTGCTGGGCGGACTCCACGATCTGCTTCGCCGCCACCGTGTCCACGGCGCAGATCACCAGCATGTCCGCCCCCTGGGTGATGAAGTTCTCCGCCTGCTGCTGCTGGACATTGGCGTTCTCATCGGCGTACTGGATCTCAGCCCGGTAGCCCAGGGCCTCCAGGTCGGCCTTGAGGAACTCGGCCTCCGCCGGCCAGCGGTCCACCATGGCGGAGGGGAACAGGATGCCCACAAACTTCGCCTCTTCCCCGCTCTGGGCGCCCTGGGCGCTTTGGGCGGCCCCGCCGCCGGAGGGGGCGGAGTCCTTCCCGCCGCCCCCGCAGGCGCAGGTCAGAAGCAGCAGCACCAGGCCGGCCGTCAAGGCAACTACGCGTTTCATCATCTCAAATCCTCCTTTTCATTTGGAACCACAGGCGCTTTCAACACAGAAAACGAGACACGCGCCCTGTGATTTGTCAAAAATCACTATAGCACATGTCTCGTTTCATTTCTCTGGACAGATTCGCGTTTCTTCTGTATTTTCCGTGTTTTTCCAGGCGTCCGGCGGGCGGGAGTAGCATTTTTCCCGCCGCCTAGCACAAATCACTCATAGAGCCAGTGGATGTTCCGGTAGACCTCCTCCCGGCTGTAGACCTGCTTGTCGATGATCTCGCTCTGGATATTCTCCTTCGTAATCAGCTTGGTCCCCAGGCAGTAGCTGGGAATCTCGGTCGCGCCGCTGTTTGCCTCAATCATAGACTGGAAATGGCAAAAAATCAACTCCAGGGCCGGAGAGGGGGGCGTACACGCATTTTATAAGGGGATGAGCCGTAGGGGCGGACCTGTGTGTCCGCCCGTCTTCCGAAACCTGGGCATTCCCGAAAGAACGGGAGGGGACAGAGCCCCTCCCCTACACGGCGTTCTATCGATAGACCGAATGTAGGGGGCGGGCTCTGTCCCGCCCCGTCCTCCCGGAACCCGGGCGCTCCCTATAGAAGGGCGGACACACAGGTCCGCCCCTACAGGTCGTGTCCTATCGTGCATTTTATGATGCTGGATGTTTTCCCGGCATGGTGTAGGGGCGATGATCCATCGCCCGTCCTCCGGGAAATCCGGAGCTTGAAGAAGGCAGGCGGCTGACAGCCGCCCCTACACAGCCGCAAAAACGCGGCGGCCCTAAGGCCGCCGCGCCCGCCAGGCTCCCGTCTCAAGAGGCGCTCCCCCGCCCCTTCATCCCAGGGCCACGTCCAGCACCATCATAATAAGGAAGCCCCCCACGAAGCCGCAGGTGCCCGCCCGGCTGTGGGCCTGGGGGACCAGCTCCTCCACCACCACGTACAGCATAGCCCCGGCGGCGAAGCTCAGCAGCCAGGGCATCATGGGATGGGCCCAGGCGGCGATCAGCACCACCAGGATGCCGAACACCGGCTCCACCGCTCCGGAGAGCATGCCGCCGGTGAAGGCTCCCAGCCGTCCCCGGCCCTCCTGCCGCAGGGGCAGGGCCACCGCCGCCCCCTCGGGGAAGTTCTGGATGCCGATGCCCAGGGCCAGGGCCATGGCTCCGGCGGCCCCCTCCCCCTCCGCCGCCAGGGCGAAAGCCAGGCCCACGGCCATGCCCTCCGGCACGTTATGTAGGGTGATGGCCGTCATCAGCAGCGTGTTCTGCCGCCAGGCGTCGCTGACTTCCTTCGCCTGGCGCAGCCGGGGCAGCAGTCCGTCCAGCGCCGCCAGGAAGACCACGCCCAGCAGCATCCCCGCGGCGGCGGGCAGCCAGCCGGGGACCCGCCCCTCCTCCGACGCCTGATCGATGGCGGGGAGCAGCAGGCTCCACACGGAGGCCGCCGTCATCACCCCGGCGGCGAAGCCCAGCATCGCCTTTTGAAACCGGGGCTTGGGCTCCCCGGAGAGAAAAAACACCATGGCGGCGCCCAGGGTGGTCATCAGGAACGTGAAGCCCGTGCCCAGGGCGGCCCAGCCAAGAGACCGCAGCATATACATCAACGCCTTATTCTCAATTCGGGCGGACCGGGGCCCGCCCGTATGACAGTATAAGCGGAGAAGTTGGAAGTGGTGCTTGCGTTCCGCCCCCGGCTGTGGTATACTATAGGCACAAAGACCTCATATAAGCCCGCTGTATGGCGCGGGCGTTTCTACGGAGCCGCCGGAGGCTCCTCTATGGGTGTCTGTACGGAGGGGGCTTCCCCTGTCCGGACAGGCGTCCTTTTTATTTTGCACCGGCCAATTCGGAAAGGGGTTGTTGGTATGCCGGCTACGATTTTAAAGGGAACCATCGTCTCCGCCCCGTCCCTGGGGAAGCTGGACATCACGGAGAAGGGCTATCTGATCGCGGAGGAGGGCAGGATCAAGGGGGTCTTCCCCGTCCTGCCGGAGCAGTACGCCGGGGCCCCGGTGGAGGACTACGGGGACGCACTGATTCTCCAGTCCCTGGCGGACCTCCATCTCCACGCTCCCCAGTACCCCATGCTGGGCATGGGCATGGACCTGCCCCTGCTGGACTGGCTGAACGCCTACACCTTCCCCACCGAGGCCCGCTTCGCCGACCCGGACTATGCCCGGGATATCTACCGGCGGCTGGCCCGGGAGCTCATGGAGAACGGGACCACGAGAGTATGCATGTTCTCCTCCCTCCACAGGGAGGCCACGCTGATCCTGATGGAGGAGCTGGAGCGGGCCGGGGTCACGGGCTATGTGGGCAAGGTGAACATGGACCGCAACGGCATCCCCGCCCTCCAGGAGGAGACGGAGGAGTCCAAGCGGGAGACCCTCCTCTGGCTGGAGGCGTGTCAGGACTTCCAACACGTCAAGCCCATTCTCACGCCCCGGTTCACCCCCTCCTGCACGGATGGGCTGATGGACTTCCTGGGAAAGCTGGCGGCGGAGCGGGGTCTGCCCGTTCAATCCCACCTGTCGGAGAACACGGGGGAAATCCAGTGGGTAAAGGAGCTGCACCCTGATTGCAGCCAGTATTGGGAAACCTATGCAAAATATGGCCTGTGGAACGACCGGACCCTGATGGCCCACTGTGTTTGGTCCGATGAGAGAGAGCGGGCGGCCATGCGCGCCGCCGGGGTGACGGTGGTACACTGCGCGGACTCCAACCAGAACATCTGCTCCGGCGTGGCCCCGGTCCGCCGGATGTTGGACGAGGGCCTGAAAGTCGCCCTGGGCAGCGACATCGCCGGAGGAGACCATCTGAACATGTTCGACGTGGTGGCGGCCTCCGTCCGGGCCTCCAAGGCCCGCCGGATGCAGGACGGCTGGGAGACGGACTTTCTCACCGTGGCGGAGGGCTGGTATTTGGGGACCTCCGCCGGGGCGGCCTTCTTTGGGGGGCGGCCGGGCTTCGCCCCGGGGAACAGCCTCCATGCCATCGTACTGGACGACGGGGACCTCCCCCAGCCCCATCCCCTGACGCCCCAGGAGCGTCTGGAGCGCTGCGTCTACCGGCGTCAGAAAAACGCCCTCCGCGCCGTCTGGAGCTCCGGCCGGTTACTTTTCTCGAGAGAAAAGTAACCAAAAGAGCTTTAGCTCGTTC
>CAMXNV010000052.1 GCA_947245315.1 uncultured Oscillibacter sp.
TCCCTCTTGACAAGTGACGAACAAGCCGAAAGCCGCGGCGGGCGGCGGCGGCTTTTTTAGCGCATATGGCAAAAAGGCGGGGAAACAGGGGGGGATGAAGCAGCTTCCGGAAATTGGAAGTCCCCGGGAGCGGAGCCGGAGCAGCGCCCCATGTCTATTCCATGCCCGCCCCGGCGGTTTGGTTCCGGCGGGCAGGAAAAAGGCCGTTCCCCTCTTGGGGAACGGCCTTTTTTCAAAACAGCGTCATCTGGCTGGTCTCCGCCATGCCCGCGAAGGCCCCCAGGGCTTTCAGCTGCTCGATGTGGGTCTTGGAGAGCTTGTTGCAGCAGATGGAGAACTCCTCGATGGAGATGAACTCCTTCCCCTTCCGCTTCTCCACCGTGTCCAGCGCCGCCGCCTCCCCCAGGCCGTGGACCGTGGTGAAGGGGGGCAGCAGCCCGCCGTCCGTGATGACGAACTTGGTGGCGTCGGAGCGGTAGATGTCGATGGTCTCGAAGTGGAAGCCCCGGAGGTAGAACTCATAGCACACCTCCAGGGTGGTCAGCAGGTTCTGCTCCACCGCCGTGGCGTCCTTGTTGTTCTCGATCTCCCGGATCTTCCGCCTCACCGCGTCCTTCCCGGCGCAGCAGAACTCCGCGTCAAAGGCCTTGGCCCGGACGGTAAAGAAGGTGGCGTAGAAGGCCAGGGGCTCGTGGACCTTGTACCAGGCGATGCGGAAGGCCATCATCACATAGGCCACCGCGTGGGCCTTGGGGAACAGGTATCCGATCTTGGCCAGGGAGTCGATGTACCAGTCCGGCACGTCGTGCTCCCGCATGGCCTCCTCCCAGCCGGGCTCAAAGCCCCCCTTCTTCACCTTCCCCTTTCGGACGGACTCCATGATCTTGAAGCTCATCTTGGGGTCCAGGCCCTTGGAGATCAGGTAAAGCATAATGTCGTCCCGGCAGCCCACCGTCTCCAGAACCGAGGCGGTGCCCCCCACGATCAGCTCCCGGGCGTTGCCCAGCCACACGTCGGTGCCGTGGGAGAAGCCGGACAGGCGCACCAGGGTGTTGAAATCCTTGGGCTGGGTGTCGATCAGCATCTGCCGGGTGAAGCGGGTGTTGAACTCCGGAATGGCCACCGCCCCGGTGGGGCCCAGCACCTCGTCGTTCTCGTAGCCCAGCACCTTGCTGGAGGTGAAGATGGACATGGTGTCCGGGTCGTCCAGGGGAATCCTCTGGGGGTCCACCCCCGTCAGGTCCTGCATCATCCGGACCATGGTGGGGTCATCGTGTCCCAGCATGTCCAGCTTGAGGAGGTTGGCCTCCATGGAGTGATATTCAAAGTGGGTCGTAATCGTATCCGAGTCGTCGGCGTCCGCCGGGTGCTGGACGGGGCAGAAGTCCTCCATGCTCTTGTCCGCCGGGACCACCACCAGGCCCCCCGGGTGCTGCCCGGTGGTCCGCCGGACCCCTACGCAGCCCAAGGTCAGCCGGTTCTCCTCCGCCCGTCCGGCGGAGAGCTGGTTTTCCTCCAGGTACTTCTTCACAAAGCCGTAGGCCGTCTTCTCCGCCAGGGTGCCGATGGTCCCCGCCCGGAAGACCTGGGTCTCCCCGAACATCTCGATGGCGTGCCGGTGGGCCCGGGCCTGGTACTCGCCGGAGAAGTTCAGGTCGATGTCCGGCACCTTGCCGCCGCCGAAGCCCAGGAAGGTCTCGAAGGGGATGTCGAAGCCGTCCTTCTCGTACTTCGTCCCGCAGACGGGACAGTCTTTGTCCGGCATGTCCGCCCCGCAGCCATAGGACCCGTCCTGGATGAACTCGCTGTGGCGGCACTGTGGGCAGCGGTAGTGGGGGGGCAGGGAGTTCACCTCCGTGATGCCGGACATATAGGCCGCCAGGGACGAGCCCACGGAGCCCCGGGAGCCCACCAGATAGCCGTTTTCCAGAGAGCGCTGGACCAGCTTCTGGGCGGACATGTACACCACGTCGTACTTGCCCAGGATGCCCCCCAGCTCCACGTTCAGCCGGTCCACGATCAGCTGGGGCGGGTCCTCGCCGTAGAGCTCGTGGACCTTGTCCCACACCAGCCGGTTCAGGTCCTCCTCGGAGTTTTCCAACCGGGGAGGGAACAGCTTTCCCTTGGGCAGCAGGTCGAAGGTCTCCACCTGGGCCACCAGCCGGGTATTGGTCACCACCACCTCATAGGCCTTCTCCTCTCCCAGATAGGAGAACTCTTTCAGCATCTCGTCGGTGGTCTTGAAGTAGATGGGCAGGGCCTCGTTGGCGTCGGGAAACTTCTTCGAGGCCAGGAGGATGTGCCGGAACACCTCGTCCTCCGGCTCCCGGAAGTGGACGTCGCCGGTGGCGCAGACGGGCTTCCCCAGCTCCTCCCCCAGGCGGACGATGGTCCGGTTGAGTGCCCGGAGGTCCTCCTCGTCCCGGGCGTCGCCGTTGCGGAGCATGAACCAGTTGTTGCAGAGGGGCTGAATCTCCAGGTAGTCGTAGAAGGAGGCGATGCGTTTCAGCTCCTCCCAGTCCTTATGGTCCTTCACCGCCTGGAACAGCTCCCCCGCCTCACAGGCCGCCCCCACGATGACGCCCTCCCGGTGTTGAAGGAGGACGCTCTTGGGGATGGTGGGCACCCGCTTGAAGTATTTCAGGTTGGAGTCCGAGATCATCTGGTAGAGGTTTTTCAGCCCCGTCTTGTTCCGGGCCAGAAGAATGATGTGCTTGGGGAAGCGGTTGGACTTGCTCCCCAGGGGCCGCAGCTTCTCCATCTCGCCGTTGACGGCCTGGAGGGTGTGGACGCCCTTCTCGTGGAGCATCTTCCAGAAGGGGACCAGCATATAACCCACGGTGGCCGCGTCGTCGCTGGCCCGGTGGTGGTTGAAGGCCGGCAGGTCCAGGTGCTCCGCCACGATGTCCAGCTTGTACTTCCCCAGGCCCGGCAGCAGGTTCTGGGCCAGGATCAGGGAGTCGATATAGGTGGGCCGGAAGTCCAGCCCCGCCTCGGCGCAGCCCTTGCGGATGAAGCCGATGTCGAACTCCGCGTTGTGGGCCGCCAGGGGCCGCCCGTTGACGAACTTCAAGAAGTCCGCCAGGGCCTCCTTGGGCGGGGGCGCGTCCTTGAGCATCTCGTCGGTGATGCCCGTAAGGCCGATGATCTCCGGCGTCAGCCGCCGCCCGGGGTTCACGAAGGTCTGGAAGCGCTCCGTCACCTCCCCGTCCCGCAGCACCACCGCGCCGATCTCCGTGATGGCCTCCCGGTCCACCCGGAGGCCCGTGGTCTCGATGTCGAAGCAGACGATCTCCCCGTCCAGGGGGATGTCCTGGGGCCCGTGGACGGCGATCCGGTCGTCCACGTTGTTGATGAAATAGCCCTCCACCCCGTAGAGGACCTTGATCTTGTCCCCGGCGGCGTGCCAGGCGTCGGGGAAGGACTGGGCCACGCCGTGGTCCGTGATGGCGATGGCGGGGTGGCCCCAGCGGATGGCCTGCTGGATGACCTCCTTGGTGTCCGTCAGGGCGTCCATGTTGCTCATCTTGGTGTGGAGGTGGAGCTCCACCCGCTTCACCGGGGCGGCGTCCTGCCGCTCCTCATGGTCCGCCGCGTTGATGCTCTGGGGGTTCAGCTGAATGTCCTTGCCGTCCCAGGTGGGCTCCATCTTCCCCTGGACCGTCAGCCACATGCCGGGCTTCACGGCCCCCTCCAGGGCCTGGGCCTCCTTGGCCGCCAGGTTTTTCTGGACGGTGACGGACCCCGTGCCGTCGGTCATGTCGAAGCTGAGCCGCCAGAGCCCCGGCCGCCGGGTCTCCCGGCACTCAAAAAAGAAGACCTTGCCGGTGACGGCGGCCTGTCCCATTTTGATGTTCAGCTCCGACATGGGCACGGGCCGGGCCTTCACCGGCTTGCCCATCAGCACCTTCCCCGTCTTCTTCGCCGTCTTTGCCTTGGAAACGGGCTCCGGCGGAGGAGGCGGAGGCGCCGGACAGACGGCCTTGATCTCCGCCCGGGCGAAGCCGTAGATCGCTTTCAGCGTCTCCTCCAGGCTCCGGAGCTCCTCCGGCTCCAGGGGGACCTGCACCGTCATATCCAGTTGAATCGACCGCTCCCCCTGGTCGATGCGGCCATGGGTCAGCTCCGCCCCGGACAGCCGGAGGCGGAGCTCAGGGGACGCCGAGAGCTCGGCGAACAGTTCAAAAAATGGGATGTTTTTCGACATGGTATCCTCTCGTCTCCAAATTCAGCTTCCCTTGCTCCTGCCGCGAAGGGCCAGATAGATCAGCGCAGCCGCCAGCGTGACCAGCCCCAAGCGGTCCAGTCCCGCGGCATAGGCCGGTAGCAGCGCCAGCACCAGCGCCAAGACCCAAACGCCCTTCTCCGTCACGGCACGTCCTCCCGCGCGCAAGCGCCTACAGCTTCTCAATCTCTTCCATCAGCGCGTCCACCAGCCGCTCCTGGGGGACCTTATAGAGAATCTCCCCCTTGCGGAACAGCAGGCCCTCGCCCTTTCCCCCGGCGATGCCGATGTCGGCGGCGGCGGCCTCTCCCGGGCCGTTGACGGCGCAGCCCATCACCGCCACAGTGAGGTTCTTCTCACAGCCCGCCAGGCGGCGCTCCACCTCCTCGGCCATGGGGATCAGGTCGATCCGGGTCCGGCCGCAGGTGGGACAGGCGATCAGGTTCACCCCCTCCTTCCGGAGGCCCGCCGCCCTGAGAATCTTCTTGGCGGCATAGATCTCCTCCACCGGGTCGGCGGTGAGGGTCACCCGGAGGGTGTCCCCCACCCCCAGGCAGAGGAGGCCCCCGATGCCCATAGCGGACTTCACCAGGCCCATAGACGGCGTTCCCGCCTCCGTGACCCCCAGGTGGAGGGGGTAGTCCGTCCGCTGGCTGAGGGCTAAGTAGGCCGCCATGGTCAGGGGCACGTCGGAGCACTTGACGGAAAAGCAGATGTCGTCAAAGTCAAATTGATTCAGCAGCCGGGCCTGTCCCAGAGCGCTCTCCACCAGGGCCTCGGCGGTGACGCCGCCGTACCTGGCCCGGAGCTCCTTCTCCAGGGACCCGCCGTTGACCCCCACCCGAATGGGGATGCCCCGGCGGCGGCAGGCCTCCGCCACGGCCCGGACCTTCTCCTCCCCGCCGATGTTCCCGGGGTTGATGCGGATGGCGTCAATCCCCCGCTCCGCGCAGGTCAGGGCAAATTTGTAGTTGAAATGGATATCGGCAATCAGAGGAATGGAAATCTGTTCCTTGATTTTATCCACGGCCTCCGCCGCCGCCTGGTCCGGGATGGCCACCCGGATGATCTCGCACCCGGCGGCCTCCAGGGCCCGGATCTGGGCCACGGTGGCGGCCACATCGTCAGTTTTCGTATTGCACATAGACTGGATGCTCACCGGCGCGCCGCCCCCCACAGGAACGCCGCCCACCATCAAGCGCTTCGTCATCAAAAAAACACCCTTTCAGTTAGGAGTTAGGAGTGAGGAGTTAGGAGTTTTCCATGACGAAGATCAGTCCCGTCACTTTTAACTCCTACCTCCTAACTCCTCACTCCTAACTCTTAACTAGGCTTGTGATATCTTTCAAAGTCACCAGCAGCATGACGCCCATCAAAAGCACAAAGCAGGCCGTGTTCACCGCCGCCTGGTACTTCTGCGGCACCCTCCGCCGGAACAGCAGCAGGGACAGGAAGTCGATCATCAGGAAGAAGATGCGCCCCCCGTCCAGGGCGGGGATGGGCAGCAGGTTCATCACCGCCAGGTTCACGGCAATCAGGGCGGCGAAGAGGGCGATGTTCTCCGCCGCGTCCAGAGCCGTCTTGGAGGAGGTCCCCACCTCGGTGATGGTGGACACGATGCCCACCGGGCCGCTGAGGTCCTGGAGGCCCACGGTCCCCCGGACCAGCTGGGCCAGGCTGAACCAGACCTGCTGCACGAAGTCCAGGGTCTGGTAGCCGATGAAGCGCAGGGTGGTGCCAAAGCCGGCGGGAACCGCCGCCGCCCCCACCTTCAGGCCGAACCTTCCCTCCTGCCCGTCGTAGGTCCCCCGGTACAGGGGGAGGTCCTTCAGCACTACCTTCTCCCCGTTCCGGATGACCTCGATGTCCGCGCCCCGGCCGTCGTTGTATTGGAGAAACATGGCCGCGTCCCCCCGGAGGTAGGTCCGCCAGCCGTCGATCTTATAGAAGATATCCCCCTCCATCAGGCCCGCCTCCCCCTCCAGGGGGAAGCCCTCGGAGAAGCCCGCCACCTGGTCCACGTAGAAGCCGCTGGCGGTGGAGAAGACGCAGGCGATCACCGCCATTCCCGCCAGAAGATTCATGAGGGACCCGGCGGCCAGGATGATCAGCTTCTTCCAAAAGCCCTGGTGGGCGAAGGAGCGCTCATCCCCGGTGTCCTCCTCGTCCTCTCCCAGGGCGCAGAAGCCGCCGATGGGCAGGAGGCGGAGGGAA
Source organism: uncultured Oscillibacter sp. (assembly GCA_947245315.1). Classification (GTDB taxonomy): domain Bacteria; phylum Bacillota; class Clostridia; order Oscillospirales; family Oscillospiraceae; genus Oscillibacter. The sequence goes on from CAMXNV010000052.1 coordinate 6,440, forward strand.
TACTGGGTCTCCTCCGTCTCCCGGCGCCAGAGGCAGGGCCCCATGCCGATGGAGAACTCGCTGACCCGCACGCCGCAGAGCCGGGCCGCCAGGAAATGGCCCAGCTCATGGATGGCCACCAGGAAGCCGAAGATGAAAATACCCGCCAGAACATAGACAAAGCTCATGGAACACGCTCCTCAGTTTGAAAAATGCTTCCGCACCGCCTCCCGGGCGGCGGCGTCCGCCTCCAGGATGTCCTGGAGGCCGGGCTCCCGGATCACCGGCAGCTCCGTCATGGCCCGGGCGGTGAGGTCGAAGATGTCCCGGAAGCCGATCCGGTCCTCCAGGAACAGGCGCACCGCCTCCTCGTTGGCGGCGTTCAGCACGGCGCAGGCCGTGCCCCCCTTGGCCGCCGCCACCTCCGCCAGCCGCAGGCAGGGGAAGGTCCCCCGGTCCGGCTCCGCAAAGGTCAGCGGCGGGCAGCTCAGCAAATCCAGGGGCTCCGCCCGGCTCTCCGCCCGCTGGGGGTAGGTCATGGCATACCGGATGGGAAGGCGCATGTCCGGCGTCCCCAGCTGGGCCAGCAGCGCCCCGTCCCGGAACTCCACCAGGGAGTGGACGATGCTCTGCCGGTGGATCACCACGCTCACCCGGCTCAGGGGCAGCCGGTACAGCCGCATGGCCTCAATGACCTCCAGGCCCTTGTTCATCAGCGTGGCACAGTCCACGGTGATCTTGGGGCCCATCCGCCAGTTGGGGTGCCGGAGGGCGTCCTCCCGGGTCTTCCGGTTCACCTCCTCCGCCGCCAGCCCGTAGAAGGGCCCGCCGGAGCAGGTGAGGACCAGCCGCCGGATCTCCCCCCGGTCCGTGCAGCCCTGGACGCACTGGAAGATAGCGGAGTGCTCGGAGTCCACGGGGATGATCTCCGCCCCGCTGCGCTCCGCCGCGGCCATCACCAGCTCCCCGGCACAGACCAGGGTCTCCTTGTTGGCCAGGGCCACCCGCTTCCGCTCCCGGAGGGCGGCCAGGGTGGGCTTGAGGCCCACCATGCCCACCACGGCGGTGACCACCGTGTCCACCCCCGGCAGCGCGGCCGCCGTGGAGAGGGCGGAGACGCCCCCGTGGACCTTGATCCCCGTGTCCGCCAGGCGGACCTTGAGGTCCTTGGCCGCGGCCTCGCCGGTCATCACCACCAGCCGGGGCCGGAAGCGCCGGGCCTGCTCCTCCGCCAGGGCCACGCTGCTGTGGGCGGTGACAGCGGCCACCGTCAGGCCCAGCTGCTCCGCCACCTCCAGGGTCTGCCGCCCGATGGAGCCGGTGGAGCCTAAAATGGATATCGTCTTTGTCATCGTCTCATCTCTATTCTATGGCAATAAGCTGAAAATAATCTCAAACACCGGAGCCACGAAGAGCACGCTGTCAAATCGATCCAGCACGCCGCCGTGGGCCAGGAAGAGATGCCCGTAGTCCTTGATCCCAAATTCCCGCTTGATAAGGGAAAAACTCAGGTCCCCGATCTGGGCCACCACGCCGCAGACCAGGGCCAGGGCCGCCATGGGCCCGTAGCCGATGAGGGAGCCGCCGAAGAAACGGTCCATCACCCACACGAACAGCAGCCCGCAGAGCACATTCCCAACCAGCCCCCCCACGGAGCCCTCCACCGTCTTTTTGGGGCTGACCTTAGGGGCCAGCTTATGCTTGCCCAAGGTGAGCCCAGCGAAGAAGGCGAAGGTGTCACAGGCGAAGCTGAGGATGAAGGGCAGGAGCAGGTAGGCCCTGGGAAAGCCGGAAGCGTTCAGCCGGAGGAAAGCGGAAAAGGAGTATCCAATAGCGATACTCCCGAAGAGGCCCGCCATGATCTGGTTGAACTTCACCTCGCCGCCCTTGAAAATGGCATGGCCGAAAAAGATCAGGGCTTCCAGCAAAAACAGCATGGTCACATGAGCCGGGCGTTCATAATACCAGGCTACCGTAAAGACCGCCGTGACAATGCCCATGCCCGCCAGCTCACTTCGCTTCACGCCGCTGACACAGCGCTGGAGCTCCATGGCCCCAATACCCGCCAGGACGCACAGCGCCGCCAGCATCACAATGGAGGGCGCGGCCAGGACCACATACAGCAGCGCCGGGATGCCCACCACGGCCACTAAAATCCTTGACTTCATGAAACCAAAACCCTTCTATCAGTTAGGAGTGAGGAGGTAGGTGTTAGGAGTTAAAATGATGGAACCGGCCCTCAGCTTGGGAAAACTCCTAACTCCTCACTCCTAACTCCTCACTATTTCTTCACTCCGCCGAACCGCCGGTCCCTGCTGTGATAGGCGGCGATGGCCTTATCCACCTCCGCCTCGTCGAAGTCCGGCCACAGGGTGTCCGTGTAATAGAACTCCGAATAGGCGCACTGCCACAGCAGGAAATTGCTCAGCCGCTGCTCCCCGCTGGGGCGGATGATGAGCTCCGGGTCCGGGATGCCCTGGGAATCCAGGTAGTCCGAAAACAGGGCCTCGTCCAGCTCCTCGGGCTTTTTGGTCCCGGCGGCGCAGTCCGCGGCAAACTGCCGGGCCGCCCGGAGGAGCTCGTCCCGGCCCCCGTAGTTCAGGCAGACGTTGGCCTGGAAGTCGTCGCGGCTCAGGTGCTCCGTGATCTCGTCCGTCTCCCTGGCCAGGGCCCGGAGCTCCGGGGCAATGGGGGTCATGTCCCCGAAGAAGTGGAGCCGGATATGGTCCCGCTCCATGGTGTCCACCGCCTCCAGGAGATACCTCTTCAAGAGGGCCATGATGGCCGAGACCTCCGCCTCGGAGCGCTTCCAGTTCTCCGTGGAGAAGGCGTAGACCGTCAGGTACTTCACGCCGATGTTTTTGCAGTAGGTGGCGATTTTCCGGAAGGTCTCCGCCCCGGCCTTGTGGCCCGCCGTCCGGGGGAGGCCCCGGCGGGTGGCCCAGCGGCCGTTGCCGTCCATGATGATCGCAATGTGGCGAGGCGGCAGAAGCCGCCCCGCCTCGTCTCTCCCGTTTGCCATCAGACCGCCATCAATTCCTTTTCCTTCTTGGCCAGCAGCTCATCCAGCTTCTTGCAGCTCTCGTCCGTCAGCTTCTGGAAATCCTTCTCCACCTGTTTCAGCTCGTCCTCGGTGATCTCGGAGCGTTTCTCCTGCTTCTTGAAGTTGTCCATGGCATCCCGGCGGATGTTCCGCACGGCCACCTTGCCCCCCTCGGCGTACTTGCGGATCTGCTTCACCAGCTCCTTGCGGCGCTCCTCGGTGAGCTGGGGGAAGGCCAGGCGCAGGGCCTTGCCGTCGTTCTGGGGGTTGATCCCCAGGTCCGAGTTCTGGCTGGCCTTTTCAATCAGCTTCAAGGCGGAGCCGTCCCAGGGGGAGATCAGCAGGGTCCGGGGGTCCGGAGAGGAGATAGCGGCAATCTGCTGGATGGGGGTGGGGCTGCCGTAGTAGTCCACCATGATCCGGTCCAGCACGGAGGCGTTGGCCCGGCCCGCCCGGACGGAGGCAAAGTCCGCCGCTACGGAGTCGATGCTCTTTTTCATCTTGTCCTCGTATACCTTGTATTCGTCCTTTAACATAAGTCAAGCTGCTCCTTGTATTGTAGATGTAGTAGTTATTAGAGCCCCTCTCCAAGGGCTGTGCTACACTGTAGGGGGAGCTGTGGATTGGTCATCAATCATCGTACACGCTCCGTCGCCGTCGCTTCGACTTGGTCTACTTCCAGACCCTAGAGCGCGCTAAAGTTCTTTTGCCTACTTTTCCCCTTCGGGGACGTACTCCACTAAGATTTCGCTGTGCGAAATCAAGTGTCGTTACAGTCTTTCAAGAAAAGTAGGTCATTCCCGAACAATGGTGCCTACTTTTTCGCCGCAGAGGGCCCGGACGATGTTCTGGGGGTCCTTGAGGGCGAAGAGGAGCACCGGGATATGGTTGTCCATGGAGAGGGACGTGGCCGTGGTGTCCATGACCATCAGGTGCTGGGCCAGTACGTCGTCATAGCTGATGACGTCGTATTTTACGGCGCTGGGGTCCTTCACCGGGTCGGCGGAATAGACTCCGTCCACATTCTTGGCCAGCAGGATCACCTCCGCGCCGATCTCGGCGGCCCGGAGGACGGCGGCGGTGTCCGTGGAGAAGAAGGGGTTGCCGGTGCCGCAGCCGAAGATGACCACCCGGCCCTTCTCCAGATGCCGGATGGCCCGGGAGCGGATGTAGGGCTCGGCGATGGGGCGCATCTCGATGGCCGTCTGGACCCGGACGGGGATGCCCTTCTGCTCGCACACGTCGGCGACGGCCAGGCAGTTCATGACGGTGGCCAGCATGCCCATGTGGTCCGCCCGGGTGCGCTCCATGCGGCCCCCGCCGTCCTTGGCGCCCCGCCAGAAGTTGCCTCCGCCCACTACAAGGCCGATCTGGACGCCCATGTCCAGGCACTGCTTCACCACGTCGCAGACCCGTCCGATGACCTCGAAGTCCAGCCCCGTGCGCTTGTCCCCGGCCAGGGCCTCGCCGCTGATTTTCAGCAGCACCCGCCGGTATACAGGTTTTGCCATTCGCGTGACCTCCCTTTCAGAATCAGTCTGGGATTTTACAGCAGTTCTATTTTAGCGTATTTTTCCGGTTTTGCATAGGGGGTTCCACGAGATTTTCCAAAAAAAGAAACGGGGGGGCCGGGAAGGACGCCGGGGAGTAGGGGCGGACCTGTGTGTCCGCCCTTCTATAGGGAGCTCCGGGGTTTGGGGAAACGGGCAGACCATGGGCCTCCCTTCTACAGGAGGCCCCGGGGGTTCCGGGAAATGGGCGGACCATGAGCCCCTCTTCTACAGGAGGCCCCGGGGGTTGGGGAAACGGGCGGACCATGGGCCCCTCTTCTACCGGAGGCCCCGGGGGTTGGGGAAACGGGCGTACACTTAGGTCCGCCCCTACAGGGCGTTCTATCGGTAGAGAAGCAGGCCCTG